>NZ_CP024848.1:1096987-1397649 GCF_003352005.1 Oceanobacillus zhaokaii | reverse complement strand
TACCTGTTGAACGAGCTGTAACTTCATTTAATATTCCTTCATAGTTGGCGAATACAGCAGCATATTGTGGGTCTTGACCTGCTACACTTTCATCATAATCCTTTGCCCACTCTTCAAATATCTCAATAAATTCTCGTCCCATTCCATTTCAACTCCATTCATTATTAACCACATTAAATAGCTTTGATTAATAAGAATTATATGTAATACAATATCATATGTTCCTGTTTTTGACTATAGATATCCTCTATTTTGTTAGGTATTTATTGGGACCATGACTTAGCCTATTCTAGGAAGTACATTTGTGTCTCTTGATGCAATTCAAATTTTCCAGCAGCCCCCTTCTAACTAAAAAATTATTAAAAAAGAGCACTCCCAATCTGAGAGCACTCTTTCCTTTTATCGTGTATGATTAGGAAATATTCGTTGAACCATATTACCAAATTGATTAAAGAATCCTTCAACAGGATGTCCATTTCTTACATCTTGTGCATAATTATGCGTTAAGTCAAAGAAATCTGGATTAGCTGAGACATATACATTGTCAATATTTTTATCAACAGATTTAACGATTCTGCTTATTTCATGCTTTACATCATCTGTCAATTCGTCATCATTACGATTATTACGATTGTCATTGTTGTTATTATTATTGTTATTATTATTGTTATTATTATTGTTATTATTGTTGTTATTGTTGTTGCCATTGTTATCATTATCTAAACCTACAGCAACATAGGCATTATTATCTGTTGTCAATACATGCGCTTGATCGACATCTTTGACTTCTCTAATGATTCTATCTGCTGCTTCTTTTGATACTTGGTAGTGATTTTCATTACCATTATTGTTATTGTTATTGTTTTCATCTGTACGATTATTTATATTTCGATAATAATCATCGTTCATACGATTACGATCACCATCCGTATAGTTTCGTACATTGGTCATTCCTTCTCCAGCATTATTATAAAATCTTGTCTTCTCTACATTATTCCCATCCCTGTCCATTGCGCCTTGATCTGTTCCATTTGTATTTCCGCAACCAACTAATGTCAAAGCAATTACAGCAACTGCACTGTATGTTTTTAATTTCATTATTGTATTTCCTCCTTAAGCGTTTGCTAGTAGTATGTTTCTCGGGCACAATTTTATTCTTGGTTTTGCACAGCCTTTTATTGGAAATCACACCAACTTTGCTACTGACATTTAATATAGAAAAAGGGGATAATATAACTTGTAAGCAATTGAAATATTGAAAGGAAAGGATCTTAACCCTTACATTTAAGGAGGGGGATAAAATGGTTCCAGATTATGACAAAGCACTGTATTTCACGCTTTGGGGGCAGTGGGATGATTTACTCGTACTCATGGTCCGCACCAATGATGATATATTATCAAAAAAGATTCATCATTTTCTACACGCCTACAATTACTCTTTAGATGAGCAAAAGATTATCGAATCTCATGACAATCTTCTTTACTATATAGACCATGCAATGAAGCATATTCCTTCATTAACAATGGAAATATAAAAAAGTGGCGAAGCTCCTTTTATTGGGAGCTTTGCCACTTAATTTTTATTATTATCGTTATGATGATGGTCATTTTCGTTATTCTTTTCATCATATTGCTTATTTTTATGTTTATCTATATTTACCTTGTTATTCTGGTTCTTTTTTTCATGTTTCTCTTTATGCTTTTTGGAATCTTGATGGTTAGGCTGATTATTCTTTTTCTCTTGCTTTACTTTCATATCCTTGTTTTGATTCGATTGATCATTTTGATTTGCGTTTGGTTTGTCCTTCGACTTCTGTTCTTTTACTTTATTATTATTAAGACTATTATGATTTGCATTTGAATTATGCTTAATTTCGTAATTAGGAATAGGTTTCTCCTTTTCCTCTTTTGCTTTTTCCCCAGTGGCCTTGACCTTAAATTCTCTATTCTCCGCATCTATTTCTATATCTGTTGATGGAGTCTTTTCTTCAATATGCACCTGCTCTTTTTCTTCAGCCGCTTCGATAAGTTTTGGATTTTTGTCTTTTTGCTCATTATGATAGAAGGAGTTAATAATCATTTTTTCTTTTTCATCGATTATTGCTTCATCTACATTACTTTCATTCATGGTTTCCGACATTGCCTTATTCATTGAGATATTATTTACGAGTGCTTCATCCCTAACATTCTTTGGAACAATAAAAGTTGCAATGTTCCAATCTGAGACATCTTCATCGGAAAATTGGTGTAGATTTTCTGAAAATGTTTGATCCGCATTTTCATCAACAAAACTAATACCTACCAGCATATTCTTTTCATCATTAATAAGGCCCGTCTGCTCACTCTTACTCATAATCCTATCAATAATGATTTCAAGTTTCTCATCTTTAACATTTTCTAATTGCTCCACAATGGTCTCTGCATCCTTATTCAGCGGCCGAATATTTTGAACATGATATTGACCATCAACTTCCAATTCGATGCTTGGGTTAATGTCGATCATAACATATGCAAACGTTTCGTTATTGCCAGGAATTAAATAGAATGGAAGCATGAGTAATAATATTATACTTACCATGGGGAGTAATTTCATCGGAGAATTAAATTTACTTAAATGAAAATTAGGCTTACGTTGCTTTGATTTTAATGGCCGGTATTGAACCTCTTCTCCGATTTTAGGATTTTTGACCAAAGCAATACCTTTTTCGAATTCTCCTTCTTCCGTCATGAGTATAATAAATTGTTGATGCCTTTCCATTACGATTCCTTTTTTCACTCACCCACACCCTTAAGATAATCCTTTAAGTAATGATAATCTTCACTTAAAATAATAAAAATTGCTAGTATAAACTTTCTGTTCCGTTCCAATGTTTTCTTACTAACTTCTACCTTATTTACTAAGTCTTTAATCGGCAGTTTCTTTTTCTCATAAACGAATTCACTTAATTCACGATTTTCATGGAGAATTCTCGCAACCTTAACAGCAGATTCCCTTGCATCTCTATGCTTTGGTGAAACCTTCGTAAGTTCCGAAAATGTTAATTTGTATTTACTTAGCTTTTCTTTATATTCTAAAATTTCTTCCCTACGGCGTATATTGTCTTGCTCTTCTTGATACACTTCTTTTGCTACAACAACTTCAATCGAATTTTCCGCCTGTTCCTCATCGAACTTCTCGTCTAATGATATGGAATGTGGCCTTCTACTATTATGGCGAATATAATCAATGATCTTTCGTTTGATTACAATTTTTGCAAACGACAGGAATGAACATCCACGAGTAGCTGAATAAGAAAATATTGCTTCATTAAATGCGGATAGACCAATGCTATATTCATCATCACGCTTCGGATCAATATATCGTTTGCAAACTTCAGAAGCACATTTAGCAATAAAAGGCTGATAAGCCCTCAATAAATAATTCTGAACGTTTGTATCACCATTTTGAACTGATTCAACCATTTCTTCAAGGGGGATTTCTTCTAATAGGCTACTTGCTAGCATTCGCTTCTACCCCCGAACATTATATATTTCGTCTTAGCATGAGTGTTTTTGGGTGTATGTTTACTATCTTGTTTAAACTTTTTAACTTTCATAAATCCACCATCTCTATTTTTTATTCATATGGTTCTGCTCTATGTATTGACATACTTCAATTTATTCATTATACGCTTAATCTTATCCTACTAAGGTATCTGTTGCTATCTCAAATCAATTACAATTCGTTTAAATATCAATGACTGATTGAAAAGAGATTGTAATATATTACAATAGCGAAAAACGTCAATTTGACAATTTTACCTACAGAAAGCATATAAATATAAATTGTTTAATTTCTTATAATTGAAACGCAAAACTAGGTCCCCTGCATCTTCTAGATTGCAAGGGACTGATTTTTTATGAATGAATGGTATTTAAAATTTCCTCTTTATTATCGAATATTTTATTCGTATCTAGTGTTTCTGAGGTATCATTAACATAAATACCTTTTTCCAACCATTCAATAGAATTGATATCATCAATACGATAAACTTGATATTTCGGTCCAATAAAATGTGTACTCCGAACAGCCAGATATCGGATTTTCCAAACTTCGTCATCAAAAATTAAATCAACAATCTCACCAATACTTCCATCTGTTCCATGAACCTTTAAACCAATCATTTCTTCTTCCGTTCGTAAATCCAGTGTATTGATTTCATCTTGAGTATTGTTATAATATACAGGCTCATCCTCTTGTCTGGCATTTTTAAAACTAGCTAGAGGAATCTTCTCTGCGCTCCAGAGAACTTCGCCAGCCCAGTTTCTGCCCCAACCATAATAATCAAATAGTGAATCTTCTACATCCCTCGTTAAAATTGTATCTTCATGAAGTGGTGGACTGTTTCGAACCATTTCTTTATCATATTCAATTTCAACATTCTCACTTACTTCATTTACCATTACAAAAGAAGCTGGTGACAAAAGCACCTTTCTTCCTGGCAGCCACTTCCTAGTATCTACCACCGCATAGCGAATTTGCCATTTATTGTTATCAAAATACAGTTCCTTTATTTTTCCCATTTCACCGTCTGTTGCTTCTATATTATAAGTTTTTAATTTTGATGTGTAATGTAACATGAATATCGCCTCCAAAGTCGATTACATGTCATATACCCATTATGGATTTTTTTAAACTTATGGTGCATAGAGGATTTTTGCTTTTATAAAAAACAAGCTGTCACCTTGTTTAAAGTAGCAGCTTGTTTCGCTAAAAGCATATAGAAGTTCTCTTATATTTCTAAGTAATTAATGACGATGATTAATTGATACAAAGTGCTAGTATGTGAATTGTGATTTCAGATTTGGACAGTCGTTGCTATTCACAAGTTGCTCCATTCCTTCGCTAAAAATCAATGTTGTTAGTATAAGGGATTCTGTGTTTCTAGATTCTGCATTATCCCCAGCGGAAGAAATACACGAAGACTCCTGCGGGGAGAAGAGCCTATGTGAGACTCTGAAGTGCTTCAGCACATAGAGGCTCACCAGCTCTCCTAAGGTGCCACGAAGTTTATTTCTGGAGCGACAGCCAAGGATGCAAATATCATTCAAAATTGGTTCACACTTTATATATATAAATAGAAATAAAAGATATGAAACGAGAGAAAAATAATCAATCCGAACTATATTGATAATAAAGGCTTATTGGCACAAAGAGCCCTACTCTTCCATAGGTATCATGATTCAATGTAGCGAAGATTATCCCAATAACTTCCCCATCTTGGTTCAAAATTGGACTTCCACTATTTCCTCTATATACTGGTGCTTCTATCATTAAAACTTCTTCATTCCAACTGGCTAATTTTGTATAGCCAATAATTTCACCCTCGTTTGCAATTCCGTTAAATTTTAAGGGATTGCCAATAAATGAGATTGCTTCCCCTGATTCAAAGTCTGGATGACCCGCTAATGACAGATAAGGTAGATTCTTTCCATCCACCTCAATCATTGCTAAATCAATTGTTGGGTAGGTTTCTATTACTTCTGCCTGGAACAAGCCATCATCTGGGAACGCAACCGTAATCGCATTCTTATCTTCTATAACATGATAATTGGTAAGGATCTTGCCGTCTGCGGAAATTGCAAATCCTGTCCCCTTACTATTTTCCGTCTCAATTACGACAACAGCCTTTTTTTGTTGCTGCACGATTTCACTAGTGGATAATATTGCAGAGGTTTTTAGAAATTCTATTGCAGGAATGGAAAAAACTTGAGGAAATAACGCAAAAATATTAAAGAACATTGCAAATGCAATAAGCCAAAACGCCCATTTTGGAAATGGTCGTTTTGGTTTTTGATCTTTTTTGCTTTTTTCTTTTAACAGTACTTTCTGACGTTCCGCTTCGACAAGTTCATATAGCTCTTCATCATCGAATTCCTCATATAAGTCCTCATCTATAATCTCTTGTTTATTACGTTCTTTATCTTTATTATCCATACGCCATGTCACCCCGTGATTGAATCATACAGCAGCTATTATTTTTCCTTGTTGCATCTTATACATTTGATAATATAATCCTTTTTCATGAATAAGCCGCTCATGGTTTCCTTGTTCTTTAATTGTACCATGTTCAAGCACAAAAATAGTATCCGCTTTTTGAATAGTTGATAATCTGTGGGCAATAACGAGAGTTGTTCTCCCCTGTTTTAACACTTCTAACGCACGTTGAATAACCGTTTCTGTTTCCGTATCAATATTCGCTGTTGCTTCATCTAATATTAGAATGGCTGGATCGAAAGCAAGTGCTCGAGCAAACGAGATTAATTGTCTTTCTCCAAGCGAGTATGTCGTTCCACCTTCTGTAACAGCTTCTTCATATGATTTCGGCAGCTTTTCAATGAACGAATCGGCACCAACAGCCTTCAACGCTTCTATCGCTCTCTCCTTCGAAATCTTTGGATCATTCATTGTTACGTTGGAAAGAATTGTTCCAGAGAAAAGAAATGGGTCCTGTAAAACGATTCCCATATAGCTTCGGACCTGCTGCCTCGACCATTCTCTAGTACTATATCCATCAATGGTAATCTTGCCTTTTTGCGGGTCATAAAATCGAAATAATAAATTCATAATGGAACTTTTCCCTGAGCCAGTATGACCAACGAATGCGACCGTCTCCCCTGATTTAATCTCAAAAGATATATCTTTTAAAACATAATCGTCTTCTTTATATGCAAATGAAACATGATTGAAGACAATATTTCCTTGGTATTTATCCACCTTGTCAAGAACAACATCTTCCCCATCTAAATCCATTAATTCGAAGACACGATTCCCTGCTACCCTTGCCTGCTCTAATAAAGGCAATTGATTAACAATATCAGTAACTGGTTCAAATAGTCTTGTAATATAATCTACAAATGCATAGAGCATCCCTATGGAAATAATACTCGTTAAATCTAGAGAAGCCCCTCCATAGTACCAAATAAAGCCAACAAATGTTAAATTTCTAATTACTGTAACTAAGTTATACTGTGTTAGTGCTTGTAATTTCAGTAGCTTTCTTTGAAACCTATAATGACGCTCATTCAAGATTTCAAATTCCTCTTTCGTTTTCTTTTCTCTATTAAACGCTTGAATTATTGGCATTCCTTGAATCGCTTCATTAATATTCCCATTTATTTCACTATTTGTCGCGCGAATTACTGTATTATACTTTGTTCCAAAATACTTATAAACCTTCATCCAAATAAAGAGCAATGGAATAATCGCTAAACACATAACAGCAAGTCGCACATCTAAAATAAAAAGCGCTACGAAAATCCCTACCATATAAACAGCACTGGTAACAATGATGGACAATACCCTTTCATATAAATCACGTATTGCCTCCGTATCATTCGTAATTCTCGCTAATATTGTTCCAGCTGGCTGATCTACAAAGTAATCAATTGGAACACGTTGGGTATGTGCAAATAGATCGTTTCGCATCTTCTTCACAATTTGGTTCGCAGATTTCTGCAATAAGAACGTTTTGAAAAATTGGAAGACCCCAGCAATCAAAATTAACAACATATATAAGCACAATAATAGTAAAATAGGTAACTGTTCAGGCTTGAAAAAAGCTGTTACTTCTGAAAGTGAAAGCTTCTCACCCTCATAAGTCAATATATCGTCTCCTGTGTCTATTGAAATAATACCGTTTTTCGCACTGCGTTTTCCTTCTAATGGTACTTCCTCACTCAGAAAATAATAAGCTGTACCTACTTGGATAAGAGTGACATTATTATTTGTGATTTGTTCTTCTGTAGTTAAACGATCTGTTCGTTGATAAAATGTATCCTCGTATAGCACGGTATCTTGCTGCTCCTCATTAGATACTTCTTGCCAATATCCTTCCACACCAAGAATATGATCATCAATGATTGTTTTTGCAATTAATGGCCCAGCGAGCTCTAATGTTACTGCGATAATTAAACAGACCAATCCAATGATGATTCCCTTTTTAAATTGTAATGCATAATGAAATAATCTTTTCTCTGTTGACGGCTTCATTCGCTCTTCACCTCTCCGTCTTCAAGCTGTTGTGCATAATACTGCTCTTTATACCAACCACCGAGTGAAATTAAAGTCTCATGAGTTCCTTCTTCGATTATTTTGCCATTTTCCAAGACGATAATATGGTCTGCATGGGTAACTGCTGATAACCTATGAGAAGCAATAAAGGTCGTTTTATTTTTACGTTCTGCCCGCAAATGATCAATAATCCTAGCTTCTGTTTTTCCATCAACGGCAGACATTGAATCATCTAGAATTAATATTTCTGGGTCTTTAATAAATGCTCTTGCTAATGCAACACGTTGTTTTTGTCCACCCGATAATGTTATACCTGTTTCACCCACCTGAGTATCAAGTCCCTTTGGCAGCTGTTTTATATCATCCAAGAAATGGGCCAGTTCCATTACCCGATAAATCTCTTCATCTGTAGCGTCCGATTTCCCAAACTGGATATTCTCTCGGATCGTTTTTGAAAACATGATTTGATCTTGTGGTACATAACCAATCCACGATCTGATTTGCTCTAGACTAATATCAGAAAGGCTCACATCAGAAATTTGAATTTGACCCGTTACACCAGCATATTGCCGAAGTAGCAATTTAAATAAAGTTGATTTTCCTGCCCCCGTTTTACCAACAACCCCTATCGTCTGTCCTTTCTTTACGACTAAAGAAAAATCATCCAACTGCTTCATTTCTGTGTCTGGATATGAGAAACACACCTGGGAAAACTTAATGGTGTCCACGTTTTGAATTACTTGAGGGTTTTTAGTGTCCTTCACATCTGCCGCATAGTCTAACGTATCATTAACTCGATCCAATGAGGCATTTCCCCGTTGTAAGATGTTAATTAATTCTCCTACCGCAAACATTGGCCAAATCAACATACCTAGATAAACATTAAATGTAACTAAATCGCCCAAGGTCATAACATTTTCGAAAACGAGGAATGCACCATAACCTAATCCGATGGCATATGACAGTCCTACGAGAATCTTCATCGTCGGTTCAAATAGCGCATCAATTTTTGCAACTTCAATATTCTTGATATAAACATTCTCTGTCATGCTGCTAAATCTATCAGCATCTTGTTTTTCTTGAACAAATGCACGAATTACTCTTACTCCGCGAATGGATTCAAGTACTTCATTATTCATCTCACCAAAAGCGGCTTGTGCCTCGGTAAACCTTGAATGGATTGCAGCCCCATACTTATTCATGACAACTGCCATAATGGGAAGTGGAATTAACGCGGCTATTGTCAGCTGCCAACTGATAGTGAATCCCATCATTATAATAATCATCAGCATAAAAATACTCGAGTCAACTAGGGTTAGTACACCATACCCAGCAGTTAGGTTAATTGCTTTAAGATCATTAGTAGATCTAGCCATTAAATCTCCAGTTCGATATTTCCCATAAAAGGTTGGTGTCATTCTCATAAAATGGTCCATTAGATTACTTCGAACCCATTTTTCCAAAATAACTGCTCCACCGAAAAGTGTATAATCCCATAAAAAAGAGATAGTGTAGTGAACGATGATAAGCGCTAAATACCCTAGAATAATGGCTGTTAGTAACAGTGATGTCAGCGAGTTAAATTGAATATGGTCTATCGTAAAACCTACTAATTTAGGGGGAATAAGCCCAATACCACTTGCCGTTATAAGTGCAATTATTGCAAATGTGTACCGTTTCCAATAATGTTTAAAAAACCAATCTAATTTCTTAAAAACCTGAAACATATAACCACCTTCTTTCTATTTTCCAAAGCATAAAAAAAAAGCACACGTCTCTAACGTATGCAATCAAAAAATAGGATTTTCAATAACCCCTATTTCTCTCCAACCACAAAAAGTCACAGACAGTTGTGACCTTTAAAAGGAAGAAGAAATTCCCTAGGGTTTTCCTAGCAGATAACATCTTCCTTACCGATAGAGGTCACATTATTTATGAAATTAACTGTTTGATTGCGATATACATTTTCCATTGTAGTGACCTCCCTTCTTTTATCTTCTAAATTATTATAGTATTTTGAAAACGACTAGTCAATATTTTTTTGCAAATTGCTTTACAATTTTATACAATTAGCCGAATATAATACTATAGTCCTATCTAATTTAATTATCGGGGGAAAACAGATGCGAAAAACAAAACAAATTAAAGCACTTGAAGAAGCACTCCTAGAAGCACAACAAAAGATAGATTTTTTGGAACAAGAGAAGGTAAATATAAAACAACAACATAAACAATTTCTAAATGAATTTGAAACAAATTTACTACATACAATCGATCAGCATGAACATGTTAATGGTCAGCATCATCATATAGAAGATCTTGTTTTACAAATAAAACAGCGATTTGACGAAATACAATCCCTTGGACAACAATCCAATGAACATTCTGAGCAATTAGTTGAGAAAGGTAACGAAATTGTATCTAATTATGAGAAGCTTGCCTCTCATAATGGGTATTACTTACAAATTGTCGAACAAAATAAAGTTTTGATGGACAACCTTGAATTGCAAATGACTAATACAGCGACCAGAATGCAGGAGCTTGGTGAACATTCCAACACAATTAGAGAAATTGTCCAAGTTATTAGTGATATTGCAAATCAGACAAATCTGCTTGCTTTAAACGCTTCAATTGAAGCAGCACGTGCTGGAGAACATGGGAAAGGTTTTGCAGTTGTTGCTGCTGAAGTAGGAAAGCTTGCAGAAAGTACAAGAGAAAGCACATCCACTATTGATGAGGTTGCTACTACGATCCAGGAAAAAATTAAAGATGCGGAACAAGGAACAAATGAAAACCAGAAGACCGTCCAAAACTCCACCAAATTTAATAATAAAACTGTCGATATGTTAAATGAGATGAATAGTATTGTAGATAATACGAAGAATATTACAATCAAAGTATTAGAGGATATAAAAAGTCAGCATAACCTTACCAATCAGATGGTCAGTGAGATTAATAGCACGAATGATTCCTTTGCAACGATTAAGCAAACCCTGTTTCAGCATATTGAAGATGCAAGAGCCGTTGATCAACAATTAGCATTCGGGATTTCTGGAATTAATGAGAATACAAAATAAGTCAAAACTTTTGGCAATATTAAGTCTTTTCAGCTTAGAAGAGAATATGCTGTTAGAAATGAGATATTCTCTTCTATTAATCTATTTTTAATAAATAGTATTTTCCTTATACTTTATTTTCTAAATTCCCTTTATAAGGGTGACCCAGGTCTACTAGCTTTACTACTTTTTCAATTGAAACACTAGTAAATATCGCTATTTCTTCAATTGAAACAAGAGGATTTTTATTAATGAAGTTCTGTACTTTATTGTTATCATTCAGGCATACCGAACACATGGTAAATGGACTACTTTTCATCGGTAGATCACATAAACGACAATTCCGAACAAAATCTCCCATTACAACCCCTCCTTTTAAATTATCATCCTATTATATGCTAATCTTCCATTAGAATCAATGTTACTTTTGAATTATTTTGAAAATTTATAACTGACTACTTTTATAAATATGAAAACTCATATTGCGGAGTCAGATAAGAATTATTTTTTATATGCCCGTTTAATTCTATATTAGTGAACTATAAAAAATATCGAAAATTGTCAACATATTTCACTTATTTAATAATATCTGTTATAGTTTTTACATATTAGAAAAAGGGAGTTGATTCAATGCATTTAGAGGAAATGCTAGCATATAATGAGAAATTTGTAGAAAACAAGATGTATGAAGCGTACAAAACGGATACATATCCAAATAAAAAAATGGTCATTTTTACTTGTATGGAATCACGACTAGTGGAATTATTACAACGCGCATTAAATATCGAAAATGGCGACGTTAAAATGGTGAAAAATGCTGGAGCAATTATTCGCAAACCGTTTGACAGCATTATGAAAAGTATTCTAGTTGCTGTGTTCAAACTAAAAGCCGACGAGGTTGTCGTAATCGGTCACCATGATTGTGGAATGTCTCATGTCGATACAGAAGCATTGACTGTAAGTATGACTGAGCGTGGAATCCCAAAAGAAACCATTGATACGCTCACACATGGCGGAATTAATTTACACGAAGAATTTCATGGATTTGATACGGTAGAAGAATCTGTCCTGCAAAGTGTCGAAATCATTCGCAATCATCCACTCCTACCGAAAGAAATTAAAGTTCATGGCCTTGTCATTAATCCAGACACAGGAAAAGTTGATATTGTCACGAAAGAAGATTAAAGATTCACCTCCATTGGTGAATTTTTTTTATGCTTTCTTATCTGCAGAGTAATTGAGAATAAATAATTATTACCACTTGATGTACATAATTCTTGCCTTCTTAATCATAATAATCTTAACGGCTTCATTGTGACTTGGAGGTTCCTATGAGAAAGCGATTTAGAACGAACAAACAAAGCGATAGCATTTTTCCAATTGCTATTGATGAACTTGAACAATTATTACAAGATAACTTTCCTAATAACCCAGACTTGGTTTTTTCTAAGTATCATCATCATGGAAAAAAAATCGCTGTGTTTTATATCTCTTATATGGTCGAAATTGACAAAGTAGAAAATTATTTATTAGAACCATTACTAAGCATGGAAATGGACTGGACAACTCAAACATTATTGAATGAAATACCTGTAAGTTCTGGTAAAACTACTGTCTATTTAGACGATGTATTAAATGGGATACTGTTAGGAAAGGTATTCGTCTACATTGAACAAGAGAAAGAAATTATTGAATATATTTTATCAAATAAGGAGAAACGCAGTTTAGAAAAGGCAGAAACGGAGTCCCTTGTACTTGGTCCTAAAGTTGCCTTTACAGAATCGCTCATAACTAACCTGAATATTATTCGTTGGCGGATTCGTTCTACTGATTTAGTATTAGAAGAAATTAAAGTCGGTAAAAAGATACCACGTGAAGTTCGATTGATTTATATGAAATCCGTCGCAAATGAAACGGATGTCAATACGATGCGACAACGATTACTGGATTTAGACGTTGATGATATTGAAGATAGCGTGGTATTAAGTCAATATATTGAAGACTCCTCATCTAATTTATTTCCACAATTAGATAGTACAGAATTACCGGATAGATTCACATATTCCATTACAAAGGGAAAAGTGGGATTGCTCGTTGAAAATAGTCCATCTGGGATCGTTGCTCCAGCGACCCTATTCAGCTTCTTAGAGTCGACCGAAGATTTGTATATGAAATGGCAAGCGGGATCCTTTTTACGACTTGTCCGTTTTCTAGCAATGTTTTTCTCAATCATCGTTACTCCTGGGTACGTCGCGGTTATTACATATCACTATGAAGTTATGCCTATGCAATTATTGCTGTCTGTCGGTGAGTCGCGTGCCTCCGTTCCCTTTCCACCACTGTTAGAAGCGCTTCTGATAGAATTTATGATTGAACTCTTACGTGAAGCTGGAGCAAGACTACCTACAAAGGTTGGACAAACAATGGGTATTGTAGGCGGTATCGTCATTGGGCAGGCAGCTGTTCAGGCAGGAATAACGAGTAATATTCTTATTATCGTCGTAGCAATGAGTGCACTTGCTTCTTTCACTTCACCAAGCTATTTACTTGGAACGACAATCCGACTTATCCGCTTTCCATTAATATTTTTATCGGGAATACTTGGGTTTATCGGACTTATATTCGGAATCTGTTTATTAATTATTCACCTATTACGTCTAACATCTTTAGGAACACCTTACCTTGCCCCACTTTATCCTTTAAGCTTACAAGATTTTAATAAGGTCTTTTATCGTCTTCCATTTAACATGGATAACAAACGGGCTAAATTCAATCGTCCAAAAGATATCGTTCGATATAGTGCTAAAGAAGCGAAAAGAAAGCGAGACATTGATGAATAGGTGATAATATGGAAATAAATAGTAACATTAAATCCCGATTGCAATTCCCTGCTTTTTATTTATTCTTTATCATTTTTGGTATTCAAACAGGGACCGGAATAATGGGAATTCCAAGTCATATCTTTAAAGAAGCAAAACAGGATTCATGGATCTCGATTTTATTATCACTTGTTTTGTTGATTATCATAACGTCTGTTATGCTTCTAATTCTTAAACAATATAAGAATGCAGATATTTTTGGGATACAAATAGATATATTTGGGAAATGGATTGGTAAATTATTTGGATCTATTTATATTTTATATTTTCTATTAAGTCTACTTTCCATTTTATTGAATTATATTGAAGTAATCAAAGTATTCCTATTTCCAACAACTTCTAATTTTGTAATAGGGTTATTATTCATTTTTTTAATTATTTATTGTGTCCTCGGTGGCATTCATACGATAATCGGTATAACCTTTCTTTTCGTAATTTTAACACAATGGTTTTGGATCTTTTTATATGATCCTATATCAAGAATGGATTGGGATCATTTTATGCCGATGTTTCAAGCTTCTGTTCCAGAGCTTTTGAAAGGAGTAAAAGCAACAACTTTTTCCCTGTCTGGCTTTGAAATATTATTCATTCTTTATCCTTTTATAAAAAACAAGGAAAAAATAAAATTACCTTTGTTTTTAGGTCTAAGTTATACTGTTTTAAGCATATTGCTTGTAACGGTAGTTTCGATTGGCTATTACAGCCGAATGGATCTAGATGAGATTAAGTGGGCAACATTGGGCTTATTCAAAAATGTTTCCTACACGTTTGTTGAACGATTGGATAACTTAATTATCTTTGAGTGGATGATGGTAATTCTACCAAATTTAGTTCTGTTAATGTGGGCAATGACCTATGGGCTAAAGCGGCTTTATAAATTTCCACAAAAAACTTCATTGTATATTACATCTATTGTCATCTTGATTGTTATAAGCTTTGTTGAACATGATAAGCATATTAATATGCTTACTGATTTTGTTGCACAAGTTGGCTTTTGGCTCCTTTTTGCTTATCCATTAATCCTGCTCCCAATCGTACTTATTAAGAAGAAATGGCGAAAACAGCGAGAAGGTGATAAAAAATGAAGGTTAAACTGTGTCTGGTCCTTTTACTAATTTGTCTAACTCTCGTTGGTTGTCTCCCCTCAAAACAAATTGAGAAGTTAGGTGTGATTACAAGTCGTGGCAGCGATCTGACCGAAGATGATGAAATCGAGACAACAGTAATTATTTACCAGTTTACAAGCAAAACTGGTAGAGTTTCAAAGCCCGTTTCTGGAAAGGGAACGACAATAAAAGGTGCTCTAGCAAATGCGAATTTAGAATCAAATTTTGAGTTAGTACCGGGAAAAATAGAGTTAGAATTATTCGGAATGGAACTAGCAAAGAAAGGGATTTTCCCATATCTTGATACATTGAACCGTGACGCAAGACTTCCTGACTCCATGTATCTAGCAATTAGTGATCCAACTGCAAAAGAAATCTTAACGACAAATGAACAAAATATTTCGAATAATATTGGTGAGCATTTACATGGGTTAATCGATGAGAATGCAGCTGATCATCTCCTACCTCGGGTAACGTTACAGAGCTTTTTAAGCAAATATTATGATATAGGGGTTGATCCTGCGCTACCAATTATTGAAGTACAAGGGAATGTACCAAAAATAAAATCAATTGCCATTTTACGCGATGATAAATATGTCGGCGAAATAGAATCGAAATATCTATTACTGTTTCAAATACTCGAAGAAACGGTGAGAAATAAGAAGTTTGAATTAACACTTCCGTTAAAACCATTTGAGAAATTGATAAGAGATAATAATAAGGCTACGAAAAACAGTGATGAATTACATATCGCTATGGGTTTAGTTAAATCAAAAGTAAAATCATCGTTAGTTGATAAACAAAATCGCTTATTCCAGACGAATTTAACGATGGATGTAAATTTACTAGAAACATCAGAGCCAATAGCCCTTAACGATCCGAAGTCACTTTCACTATTAGAAAAAGAAATTGAAAAAAGAATTAAAAATATCGCAAATGAGTCTTTTGCAAAACTTCAAAAAATGGATGCAGACACATTTGGATATGGCAAAATCTATCGTATGCATCAAAAGGATGGTAAGCTGACAGACGAAGAATGGCGGGAAAAATATCCAACAATAAAAGTCGATTTCAACGTAAAAACGACTATCACACGTCATGGTTCTACAGACTGAGATAGAGAAAAATAATGTAAGAAAATCCCATTGTATATTTAGCACAATGGGATTTTAATCATCATTATTTACCTACTTCTTCTAATATCTCGATGACACGATCACGAGCTTTTTCACTTTTATACTTTTTCATATGATCGATCATGATTGAAGCATAATCCTTTAACTGGGTAAGCTCATGAATTAATGATTCATTTGTTAAACTTTCCTCTTCCAGCACTCGCGCATAGCTTTTCTCTACAAATGAATTCGCGTTAATTATTTGGTCTCCACGACTTGCTTCCTTCGACAATGGGATAAGCAGCATCGGGATACGTAAGGCTAGGAACTCAAAGATTGCATTCGATCCTGCCCGTGATAGTACATAATCTGTTGCAGCAAAAATATCTTTTAACTCCTCATTTACATATTCGAACTGAACATAGCCTTTTTCATTGATGGATGAATCCACTTTTTCCTTTCCACAAATATGTATGACCTGGAAGAAGGATAATAGCTCTGGTAAACTCGACCTAACTGTTTCATTAATTTTATGGGATCCGCCACTTCCACCCATGATAAGCAGTACTGGTCTTTCTCTTGTTAAACCAGAAATAGCTAACCCCTTCTCCCTCTTTCCTTGAAAGAGCTCATCGCGAATAACAGCTCCGACATATTCTGCTTTCTTCTCTGGTAAGAAGTTCATCGTTTCTGGAAATGTTGCCAGCACTTTCTTCGCAAATGGAATGGAAAGCTTATTCGCAAGTCCTGGCGTATAGTCTGATTCATGAATGACCACAGGAACACCACGTAGCTTCGCTGCCATCACAACGGGAACAGATACAAACCCACCTTTTGAAAAGATAATCGATGGTTTACGTTTTCCGATAATCCAAAATGCTTGCATTGTCCCCTTCATCACTTTAAAAGGATCCTTTAGATTTTCCTTTGACATATAGCGACGGAGCTTCCCCGTTGAAATTGGATGATAGGTAACACCATCGAGCTGACCAATTAGATCTCGCTCAATTCCATTATGGGAGCCGATATAATCAATTTCCCAACCATTATTTTGATACACTGGTATGAGTGCCAGGTTAACAATTACATGTCCTGCCGTTCCACCACCAGTGAAGAGAATTCGCTTCTTTTTCATATTTCGAACTTCCTTTCTTTCACAAATCCTATATTATTAGAAAACTTGGTTGTCACGAAGCCTTTGGGTGACAACCTTAGTTGCACTTATGTAGTAAGAAAGTTTTTGAACTTTTTTAACTACCAAGTTATAATATTCTTTATGCTAATGGATTACTCTCTCTATCCTATTAGAAAATACTAGAAAAAGGAAGAGCATCATGTATGAAACTACGTCGATAAAACAAAAAATACAATTATTTATCACCATTTTAATACCAATACTCATTACACAAGTCAGCTTAAATTTAATGACGTTTTTTGATACTGTTATGTCTGGACGTTTTGGTGCAATAGATTTAGCCGGCGTTGCAATTGGCTCAAGTCTATGGATTCCTATTTCTACAGCAATAAATGGAGTCCTTTTAGCGATTACACCAATTATTGCGCAATTAACTGGGGCAAAAGAAACAAGTAAAATCACAAAAAATATACACCAAGGTATTTACTTATCGATTGCAATAGCACTTATTGTTATCATAATTGGTGCTTTACTACTTAGTCCAGTATTAAATATGATGGAACTTGAAAGTGAAGTTCGCCATGTTGCTAAATACTATCTTATTTCTCTTGGAGCTGGAATTATACCACTTTTCATCTTTAATACCCTTCGTAACTTTATGGATGCACTTGGCCAAACCCGAATTTCGATGATTATTATGTTAATCTCTTTACCAATTAATATTGTATTTAATTATATTCTTATTTTTGGAAAGCTAGGCTTACCAGCATTTGGTGGGATTGGTTCTGGTATTGCCACCGCAATTACTTATTGGCTTGTTTGCTTTATTGCATTGCTAATAATTAAACACCTTCACCCATTTCGGAGCTATAATATATTTTCTAATTGGACAAAACCCCAATTAAAGGCTTGGTGGGGGCAATTAAAAATTGGTCTTCCTATCGGACTTGCAATGTTTTTCGAAACAAGTATCTTCTCCGCTGTCACAATCTTTATGAGTGTCTATAGCACTTATACGATTGCAGCACACCAAGCAGCAATGAATTTTGCAAGCTTATTATATATGGTTCCCCTAAGTGTTGGAATGGCTTTGACAATTGTGATTGGCTTTGAAGTTGGAGCAAAACGCTATAAAGAAGCACGCACCTATAGCTACATTGGGATAAGTGGTTCTATCTTTATTGCAATCCTCAATGGTGCAGTATTATTTGTATTAAAAGAGCCTGTTGCTGCACTTTATAATTCGGACCCTAAAGTGATTCAGCTAACAACAGAATTTATAGTATTTGCGACTTTTTACCAGTTAGCAGATGCCTTTGGCGCGCCAATTCAAGGTGCATTAAGAGGCTATAAAGATGTAAACATGACACTTGTTATTGCACTCGTTTCCTATTGGTTAATCGGCTTACCAACAGGATGGATCCTAGCAAATTACACGGCATTAGAGCCATTTGGTTATTGGGTTGGAATTATTACTGGATTGAGCTGTGGTGCAATTGCTTTACTATGGAGACTGCTTTATTTACAGAAGATATATAAGAAAACCAGGGCTTAGCCTTCGGTGATTATAAAATAAGCCAAGAATTAAAAGCGAGGGGAATTGAGTCCCCTCGCTTTTTTCATTTTATAGGAAAAGCCCTACTACTGTAGCAGATAAAATTGATGTTAAGATCCCACTAATTAGGAGTTTTAATCCAAATCCTGATACAATAGCAGCCTTCTCGTTATCAATACCTTTTACTGTTCCTGCCATAATACCAATCGAAGAGAAGTTTGCAAAGCTTGTTAAGAATACTGTTAATATCCCAACCGTTTTTTCTGACAAAGTACCAAGCAATGGCTGTAGTTCAAGCATTGCAACAAACTCATTTGTAACGAGTTTAGTTCCCATAATAGAACCAGCCTGCAATACTTCACTAGGCGCAATCCCCATCAAAATACCAATAGGTGCAAATATATATCCTAGTATTTGCTGAAGTGTTACCCCAGCGAATACTAGCTGAATAAGCCAGTTAACCAACTCTAGAGATGCAATAAATGCCATAATCATTGCTGCAACAATTAATGCAATTTTTCCACCTTCAAGTGCACCATTACCCATTGCTTCGAAGAGACTTTTATCGTCGGAAACATCGCTAATGTCCACCTTGTCCTCTTCTTTTGGTACTTTAACTGGAGCAATTACAGATGAAACCATTAATGCACTAAACATATTTAATGGCAATGCCACTAAAATATAATTTGCAGGTAACATTTGCAAATAAGAACCAATAATCGAAGCAGAAACTGAGTTCATTGCCGACGCACTTACGATAAATAATCGGTTTGCAGTTAAATGATGAAATTGGGATCGAATCGCGATTAATGCTTCTGACTGACCAAAGAAAATACTATTTACACCATTAAAGGATTCAATCTTCGGTAATCCAGTAACTTTAGAGACAATTCCGCCTAAATATTTAATAATAAATGGCAGGATCTTTAAATATGTTAGTACAGAAAGTAACGTTGCAAAAAAGATAATCAATAGTAATACATTGAAGAAGAATACGCCGCCTTCTCCTACTTCTATTCCACCGAGAATAAAGTTTATCCCCGCTCTACCAAACTCAATTAATTTATTAAATAAAGCAGAAATACCATTTATAATTGCTTGTCCAATCGTTGTTGAAAACATAAACCATGTAATTAACAGCTGTAATACGAGCATAATTCCAAGGCTTTTAAAATTTACGTTCTTCTTGTCATTTGACAATAAATATGAAATACCTAGTGTGACGATTATTGCGAGTGCTCCTAGTAAAATACCCAAGCATATAGCCTCCCTATGATTCAAACTAATATAAAAATTAGGTTAATGTAATCTAGTTTAGCTATACCCTATTCTTACAATTTCTATCATAAGTTTACTCCATTAATGGATAATAACTTATGATATGGCAAGTGAGTAAATTCGACTCTTACCATTTGTGCTATCGTAATGTTAACTCATCGGAAAGAAAATCATTTGAATGATAAAGATGACAGCAAAAACATACAATATCCAGTGCACTTCCTTACCTTTTCCAGATACTAATTTTAAGATTGGGTACGTGATAAACCCAACTGATATTCCGGTTGCAATACTAGAAGTAAGTGGCATCAATAGAATCACGATAAAAGCTGGAAATGCTTCATCAAACGATTTCCAATTAATTTTAGCTAGACCCTGCATCATAAAACTACCGACTATGATTAGAACCGGGGCTGTTATTGCCGGCACATTGGCAACCGCACTAATGATTGGCGTAAAGAAAATCGACACCCCGAACAGAACAGCTACGACAATAGATGTTAAACCCGTTCTCCCGCCTGCTCCAACACCTGATGTTGATTCGATATATGCAGTGGAAGGACTTGTACCAAACATTGAACCTACCGTAGTTGCTGTGGCATCAGCTAAAAGCGCCTGTTTTGCACGTGGCATTTTACCATCCTTCATATATCCTGCTTGCTCGGCAACACCAATCATTGTTCCAGTGGTATCAAATAAAGTGACTAATAAAAAGGCAATAATAACCGTATAGAGTCCATTTGTGAATACACCGGTGATATCCATATCAAAGAAAACAGGTGTGGGTGGTGATGAGACAATTCCTTCAAAGTTCAGCTGCCCCGTAAACAAGGCAATAATTGCTGTTAGTAGCATACCGAAGAATAATGCCCCTTTTATATTTAGAACATAAAGAATCAATGTAATAAAAAGTCCTACAATTGTTAGGACTATCATTGGGTCAGTAATATTGCCTAACCCTATAATATTCGCACTATTAGGTATGATTAATCCTGAATTTCTCAAACCAACAAAGGCAATGAATAAGCCAATTCCAGCAGTAATGCCGTATTTAAGTGAAGCAGGAATCGATTGTATTAATACTTCTCGTAGTTTAGTAAAGCTTAACAATAAAAATATTATCCCAGCTAGGAATACCGCTCCTAAAACGACCTGATACGAAATACCCTGTGTAGCGACTACACTAGCAAAATATGCATTTAATCCCATTCCCGGAGCAATCGCGATCGGATAATTAGCAAATAGTCCCATCATTAATGTTCCAACAACAGCCGATATCACAGTGGCCATAAATACTTGATCAAATGGTATCCCAGCACTTGATAATATTGCTGGGTTAACGAAGACGATGTAAACCATTGTCATAAATGTAGTTAGCCCCGCTAACAATTCTGTTTGGATATTCGTATTATTTTCTCTTAATTTAAAGAATCCTTTCACACTAAACACCATACTTTCCGAATTTAAATAATCAACCTTATCTATATTATTCGTTTTTCTTCTGTTTTGCAATGAACGAATAGTTAAATCAGGAAAATAATTTTGCAATAAAAATAGAACCTCAATCTTAATCTAGCAAATTGAGGTTCTATCATTTTTCTAATTATTAACCTTCTAATAATAAATCAGTAGGATCTTCTAACATTTGTTTGATTCGTACCAAGAAACTAACCGCTTCTTTTCCATCAACAATTCGATGGTCATAGGACACTGCCAAATACATCATCGGGCGAACTTCGATGGAATCATCTGGCATGACAACTGCACGTTTGACAATATTATGCATTCCAAGAATACCAACCTGTGGTGCATTTAGAATTGGGGTAGACATCATTGATCCGAATGTACCACCATTCGTAATCGTAAATGATCCACCTTGTAAATCACCTAATGCAAGTTTATTATCACGAGCCTTTTCACCGAGGTTAGCGATTTCTTTCTCTACCCCAGCGAATGTAAGCCGATCTGCATCACGAACTACTGGGACAACTAAACCATCATCCGTTGATACTGCAATCCCAATATCATAGAATTTCTTGATGACAAGTTCATTTCCTTGAATTTCCGCATTAAGTAGTGGGAATTCTTTCAGCGCACCAACAACTGCTTTTGTAAAGAAGGACATAAATCCAAGCTTCACACCATGTTTTTTGATGAAATTCTCTTTTCTTTCACTGCGCAGCTTCATAATTGCTGACATATCTACTTCATTAAATGTTGTCAGCATTGCAGCCTGTTGTTGTACATTTACTAGGTTCTTCGCGATTGTTTGACGTCTGCGTGTCATTTTTACACGTTCTACAGGCTTTTCAAATTCTGTACGTTCTGGATTACCTGTTTCTTCTTTTTTAACTTGCTTCGTTTCTTTTTTATTATTTGCAGCTGAAGCGTGTGCTTCTACATCGTCAGGTCGCACGCGACCTAGTGGATCACGTGGGCTAATTGCACTTAAATCAATATTTAGCTCACGTGCGCGTTTTCTTGCTGCTGGTGTGGCGATAATATCCCCTTTATTCCCACTATCTTCTTGTTTTTCAGCTGTATTTACTTTTTCTTCTTTTGCCTCAGTTGCAGGGGATTCTTTTACTTCTTCTTTAGCTGTTTCTACTTCTTTATCTGATGCTGCTACGCTTCCAGATGTTACGTTTTCATCAAGCTTGGCAATTACATCACCGACTTGAACATCCTCGCCTTCTCCCTGGATAATTTCTGTGATGATGCCTGTAAAATCAGAATTAACTTCTACGTTAACTTTATCCGTTTCTAGTTCAACGATTGCGTCACCTTTCTCAATTTTATCTCCCTTTTGAACTAACCATTCTGCAATTGTACCTTCTGTGATAGATTCTGCGAGTTCTGGTATTTTAATTTCCTGCACTTGAATTTCCCCCTTCTGAAAACTTGATTGCTTGTTGTATTATTAGATTTTGTTCAAATTTATGGACATTTGGTAAACCCGTAGCTGGAGCAGATCGGTCTGGACGCCCAATATAACGCAATTTTTGACCATCTGTTATAAGCTCCTGTAAATAATCATCCACAAAATCCCATGCACCCATATTCTTCGGTTCTTCTTGTACCCAAACGATTTCTTCTATATTTGGCAATTCTTTAAGTACCTTTTCTAATTCATCTTTTGGAAACGGGTAAATTTGTTCAAGACGTAATGCACGTAACCAATCATAATTTTCTCCTGAGTTTTCAATTACTTCTTCAATTTCAACCATTACTTTACCACTGCCAATTAATAACCTTTTTGCGCTATCCTTATTAATTTCTAAGTTTGGCTGATTCTTTAATGGTTCAAATTTTCCATCTGTAAATTCTTCTGCAGCTGAAGAAACCCGAGTATTCCTAATTAAACTACTCTTCGGCGTCATTACAATCAATGGTCTTGCTTCATCATGGCCGCCCATTGCCGCCTGTCTGCGAATCAAGTGGAAGAATTGGGCAGATGATGATGGATAAGCAATGATTAAATTATTCTCTGCAGCCATTTGTAAATATCTTTCTAATCTTGCACTGGAATGCTCTGGCCCTTGACCCTCATAGCCATGTGGTAAAAGAACAATCAAGTTGGATTTATCTCCCCACTTTGCTCTTGCTGCACCAATAAATTGATCAAAAATGATTTGCGCAACGTTGGCGAAATCACCAAATTGTGCTTCCCAAATCACGAGAGTTTCTGGTGATTGAATACTATAGCCATATTCAAAGCCTAGCACCGCTACTTCTGATAAAGGACTGTTACGAATTTCAAATGATGCTTTTGCTTCATCCAGCCCATGAAGTGGTACATATTTTTGACCTGTTATCGTATCATTCAGCACAGCGTGGCGATGCGCAAACGTACCACGTTCTGAATCTTGACCGGTGAACCGGATTGGGATGCCATCTTTTATAATCGATGCATATGCTAATGCTTCTCCTGTTCCCCAGTCCGCTTTATTCCCTTCGTCAAACGCAGCTTCACGACGTTTTAAGATTTTTTCTGTTTTTTTGAATCCATTGAAGCCTTCAGGTCGTTTCAATAAACCTTCATTTAAATCCTTTAATGATTCTAAATCAATTGCCGTTTCGTATATATCAAGATCGCTTAATAACTCTTTCGGCATATTTAAAACTTCTGTTTCAACCGTCTCATTTTCCTTCATACTCGTATAGATATGACGTAATTCATTTTCTACACTTTCCTCTAATTCCTGTAAATGATTCGTGTTGATTATATTTCTTTCCTCAAGCGCTGTGGCAAATACCTTCGTCACGGGTGGATGATTATCGATTTCTTGATATAACTTAGGCTGAGTAGTTCTTGGTTCATCCATTTCATTATGACCAAAGCGACGATATCCAACTAGATCAATAAGAAAGTCTTTATTGAATTTTTTCCGGTATTCATACGCAATCTTGATTGCTGAAATACAGGAAATAGGATCATCAGCATTCACACGAATAATTGGGATTTCAAATCCTTTTGCCAAGTCACTCGCATAACGAGTAGAACGACCATCCTCCCGGTCTGTCGTATACCCTAAAAGATTATTCGCGATAATATGAACGGTTCCTCCAGTATTGTAACCTGGTAAACCGCTGAGATTGAGTGTCTCTGCAACAACACCCTCACCAATAAATGCAGCATCCCCGTGAATTACTACACAAAATGCTTTATTGACATCTCTTACAGGATTCCCTCTTTGTGAGCGATCGTCTTGAGCAGCCCGTGTAAATCCTTCAACAACTGGATTAACAAACTCCAAATGGGATGGATTATGTGCAAGGGTAATTCTTGTAGTCTCATCGCCTTCCTTCACTTCTCGTTTAGCACCAAAGTGATATTTCACATCTCCGGTCCATCCATAATTAATACCTCTTGACCCTTCTGAAGGAATTAATTCTTTGTTCGGTGAACTATGGAATTCGGAAAAGATTCGATCGTACGGCTTTCCTAAAACATGTGCAAGTACTGCTAAACGACCACGATGAGCCATCCCCATCATGATATTTTCCACTTTGTCAGTAATCGCATCGTTCACGATTTGATCAAGCATTGGCACCATAACTTCTAGCCCTTGAATTGAAAATCGCTTCTGTCCGACAAAGGTTTTTTGTAAAAAGGTTTCAAATCCTTCGACATGCACTAAACGCTCTAAAATTCGTTTTCGAACATCAGGTGACAACTCTAGCCGTGCTTTTCCTGATTCAATTAATTCAAATAACCATGCACGTTCTTCATCATTATTCACATGGTCATATTCAAAGGTAATTGTACCTGTATAATATTTCTTCAATGTGTTAACAACATCTAGGCCATTCTCAACTTCACTTGGTGCTTTCTCCCAAAGCCATGTTGCTGGAATACTCTTTAAGTCGCTCTCTGTTAATCCATAATTTGCAGGATCAATTGCTTTTGTTTCACCCGTCTCCTTATACTCACCAACTGGATAAATATCTGCATCCAGATGACCGAAACGTCGAATAGCCTCAACAAGTTTCAATGCTGAGGTAAGCTTTTTTACATTATTTATTGTGAATGTGTTAACTGTTTCGGAAGTATTTTGGACAATATGGTTTTGATTCATCCATTCAGGTGCACCATATGTATCAAATATTTCTTTGATTGAAGCCTCAACAGCATCTGGATTCTGTCTGTATAAATCGTATTGTTGTTCAATATACCCCTTGTTCTGTCCATAAAACTGTTCCCAGAATCTTTCAGTAGATTCTCCAAATTCTACTACCACGATGTCTACCTCCATAAAGTCATTTCCCGTTATGTAAACGGTTAATATTTACATAAATCCTATAAACTGCCCTTACAACTACTAATATACCTTATTTTCAGATTGTGTTCAATATTTGTATAAGAAAAGAATTATTCTAATTTTCCTATATTTCCCCAATTCTAAATTCAATAGCTATTTTCATATTTATTTATTCACTTTAACTATATTATTCGTTATAATGAGGGTATTATTGTAGTTAAGAAGGTATTAACATACTTACTACATAAGTTCAACTGAGTTAGTCACCGAAGGCTTGGCAACCACCAAGTATTCTAATCAAAATGCTTTAATACATATCAATTTATAGGGAGGACTTACGGATGAAACTAGCGTTAATATTTGGCGTTATTATTACATTTATCATTGCAGATTTTACTTCCGGCTATGAAGCAAAACCAGGGGTTCCTAAGAAAAATCAATAAAGTTAGACTACACTATCATCATTAATGACCAAAAGGCCACCAAGCTTGTATAAACTAGCTTGGTGGCCTTTGTATTGGGCTGCGATAAACTTAGTATGACTACGTGGCATATCGTATTGTCCTAAGGTTCGCTGCTGTCCGGAGCAGAAATCAATGTTGTACTTATACTGATAAATACTGCTAATCCTCATCCTAGTCTTGTATAGAAGCAACATCTTCCAAAAGGAGCCTTCTATTTAACGAAGGGTAGGGAATCCTTGTTGGCGAAGTGCTTCGTATAGAATGATTGCGGCGGTATTCGACAGATTAAGCGATCGGACTTTATCATTCATATGAATCCTGAGACATTTATCCTCTTTCCCAATTAATAAATCTTTCGGTATCCCTGTTGTTTCCTTACCGAACACAAAAAATATATCCCGCTCCTGATTACTAAAATCATAATCAGTATAATGCTTTGTACCAAAATTTTCTATATAATAGAATTCACCGTTTGGATAGAGTTGATATAACTCCTGAATTGAAGCATATTCCTTAACATCTACATTTTTCCAATAATCCAATCCAGCCCGACGAAGCATTTTATCATCAGTCGAAAAACCAAGTGGATGGATTAAGTGTAAAGTAGTATCAGTTGCTAGACAAGTTCTCCCAATGTTACCAGTATTAGCTGGAATCTCTGGTTGATATAATACGACATGTAAACTCACTTTTATTCATTCTCCTAACCAATATCAATTCAACTATTATTATATCACTACTCCCCACCAATCCTAAAAAATTTATATTGGATATTCGGTGTCCACGCAGTAGAATCCTCGTACGACCAATAACGATGCCTGCTATTATCGGTATGTGCATTCACTAACGGCATCCCGAAAGCATCTTTTGCTACAACAATCGTATTATGATTCCAATGCCCATCGCCTTCAAAGTCATAGCAAATAACATCTCCTGGGATTAGTTCCTCTGCACGCATCATTTCTTTTGCCTGCATTCTTTCTGCAGATCCACTCAAATACCACCTTAAGGAATGAGCAACGGCCCAGCTATAGCTCCAGCTATCCCCACCATACCACCAACCACGCCCCCTAACTCTTGCACCATGCATTGGCACCCCACCAGCAAATAAACATTGTGAGATGAAATTCGTACAGTCAACCGTAAATTTATGATACTTGGGATTATAGTCATTCCACCAGCGCTCTGCGTACTTAACTGCTGCTAGGCGATCATATGAAAAACGCGCATTATTTACTTCTATTTGCATCTCTGAAAAACTGCTCTGCCCTTTTTCTGCTTCTTTCTCTTCTATTTTGTTATGTTCTATTAATTGATTTCTCCAATCGGTAGTAAATTGATATGGAATCACCTGTTCCTCCATATGAAAATGGTTATCCTGTTTAATTAAATAAGTAAGATGAAGCAGATATTGTTCTTGATGCTTATGATCAAAGCTTAGCTTTCGAAATATTCTTCCCTTCCCCTCGATGCGAACAATCTCTGCCCCTCTTTCTTCCCATAATGCTTTCTTTCGCTTCCACCAATTATCCTCATTCGCTTCCTGACTAAAGAAATTCAGCCAAAAGGCTTTTATTTTTTCCATGAAAAATCCCCTCCATATCAAGTATATGGAGGGGATGCTTGACCTAAGTTCTATTTTTTCATCATTTCTTGTCCTTCTTTAAAATCTAAACCTTTTCTCATTTCAAATAATACTTGTTCGTCCTGCTCAGTTTCGAGTGCTGCTTGAATTGCTTCGAAAGCTTCATCCGTTCCGATTTTCCCAAGCGACCATGCGGCCGTTCCACGAATAACAGGTCTCGGATCATCCTGCATCACAGTTATCATTTCTTTAACCGCAGTTTTATCTTTATAATGACCGAGCCCAATTAATGCATTTCTTTGAAGTGGCTTTTTCCCACGCCATGATCCCGAAATATGGCCAAAAGTCTCCTTGAACTCTCGATTGGACATTTTTAACATTGGTCTCAGTCTTGGCTTTGCAATATCATGCTCTGGTTCAAATTCCGGTGTTGTATGAAAATCTATCCCTTTATTGCGCGGACATACCTGCTGACACGTGTCACAGCCATAAACACGGTTACCAATTTTTGTACGGAATTCATCAGGAAGAAAATCCTTTGTTTGGGTAAGGAAGGCAATGCAGCGCTGCGCATTCAGTTGTCCACCTTGAATTAGTGCTCCTGTTGGGCAAGCATCCATACACTTCGTACATTCTCCGCAACTATCCTCAATTGGATCATCAGGTATAAACGGGATATTAGTAATCAACTCACCCAGATAGACAAACGATCCAAATTCAGGCGTTATGATTGATGTGTTTTTTCCACTAAAACCAATACCGGCGCGTTCTGCAACCGCCCTATCAGATAGCTCGCCAGTATCAACCATTACTTTATTTTTTGCATCTGGAATCTTTTCCATTATGAAAGCTGCAAGTTTCTCCAATCGCTCCTTCATGACAACATGATAATCGATTCCCCAAGAAGCCCTCGCGAAGATACCACGGCGCTCTTCCTTAGTACTTCTCGGTGCATCTTTCATTCTGGAAGGGTAGGCGATCGCAATTGATATAATGGACTGCGCCTCAGGAAGCAATCGTACCGGCTCTGTTCTTTCTTCTATTGAACCTTTTTCAAATCCTGATTGATAGTTTAATTCTTGCTGACGTCTTAACCGTTCTCGTAGCTCACCAAATACATCTGCAGTTGTAAAACCGATTTTGTCAATTCCGATTTTCTTTGAATAATCGATTAACTCCTGTTTAAGCTCTGCGGTACGCATGATGATCCTCTCCTTCCAGCCAAGTTATCTATAGTATTTTTACCTTTAATTTATAACATTAACCTAGCATATGCATATAATAATAGGAAATAATAAAAACGCAACACTTCGTAGACTAAGTACGAAATACTGCGTTAAGACATATGTATGGAGCGGGTGAAGGGAATCGAACCCTCATCATCAGCTTGGAAGGCTGAGGTTTTACCACTAAACTACACCCGCATCATATTTGATTAAAATAACGTTGTAAATTTGATGACAAGAAATAGTATAACAGATTAATATCTTGAAATCAAGAGTCTTTTTAAAAAAATTAATAGTAGGCTCTTATCTATAAACTAGTTGCTTATATTGAGAAACTAAGTTGTCACTTATACAGCAAAAAGTATTACTCTTATTTATAGCTAGGTAATAGTTGATATAAAGTATTAACTAGAAATTTTTTTGCTTTACAAGAGTCTCCATTCCTTGTGCTAATTCAATTAGATCATTAGTAGGGTTGCCATATCTAGTTTCTACACTATCCCCAGCGGAAGAAATACACGAAGACTCCTGCGGGAAGAAGAGCCTAGGTGAGACTACGAAGTGCGATAGCGCGAGTAGGCTCACCAGCTCCCCTAAGGTGCGCGAAGTGTATTTCTGGAGCGACTGGCCTGAGAGTAGCCCACATCGCAAGTAGTTCGCAGTTTATATCTAATTAGCAATAAACATAGGAATGAACCACTTTGAAAGTTACTTTCACACAGGAAATAAAGAATGAACTAACAGATTAATCGAGATAAACTAATCATTTACAATATTAAGTAATCAAGATAAACTATACTTACGGTTTTTAAGGAGGGTGTTCATGCATGTCTGTTTATCCAATAATTATGACACAGTCAAAATTTATCCATCAAGACCATTTATCCTATCCTTTCGAGGAAAGAGGTTTACAATTTGGTGATGGAATTTATGAAGTAATACGAATTTACAATGGAAAATATTATCTGTTTGAGGAACATGTCGATCGATTATTTCGCTCAGCAGCTGCAATAAAAATCAATCTGCCTTTTTCAAAGGATGAGCTATCTAACCTATTACTCCAATTATTAGATAAAAATAAAATGAAAACAAATGGTAAAGTTTATATGCAAGTAACAAGAGGTTCTGCACCAAGGGATCATGTCTTCCCCATTGATGTACTACCCAATATCTATGCGTATATCGAAGACTTGCCAAGAAAGTTAGAAAATCTGAGAAATGGTGTTAACGCAATTACCGAACGAGATATTCGCTGGGAAAATTGCTATATTAAGAGTTTAAATCTCCTACCAAATGTATTAGCCAAGCAAGCAGCGAAGGAAAACGGCTGCTACGAAGCAATTTTACACAAGGACGGATTAGTCACAGAATGTAGTTCTTCAAATGTTTACCTCGTTAAAGATGGTGAAATTTATACGCATCCAACAACAAATAATATCTTGTATGGCTGTGTTAGAATGGCGATTGAAAGATTTGCCCGCGAACTTAATATCCCCTTCCATGAGGATGGATTCACAGTTGAAGATATTGGAATGGCTGATGAACTCTTTTTATCAAGCAGTACTTCGGAAATCATGCCAATTGTGAAAGTCGATAATACACAAATCAGCAATGGAAAACCCGGAAAAGTAACAAAGCTGTTACAAGCTGCATATGAAAAAGACGCCCTAATTAACGAAAATGAAGTAACACAAACAACTTGAAAATTAAAAGAGTGATTCTGAAAAAAGAGTCACTCTTTTTTGGTTGTTAAGAAAGTACACAATATGGCAACTAAGGCCGTCACCGAAAAGCTTGATTAAACCTTAGTTTTCTAAAATTGACGGAATGGAAGGTCACTGACTATGAGAAAAATTTTAATACTTGGCGGCAGTGGTGCAGGAAAATCTACATTAGCAAAAAATCTGGGATCAATACTGAATATCCCTGTTTATCATCTCGATGCAATTCACTGGCAACCTGGCTGGCAACCCCTTGACAGAGAAAGCTTTATAACAAAACAAAGCAAAATCTTAGAAAAAGAGCGATGGATAATTGATGGGAATTACAGTGCGACGATTGATTCTCGGTTACATCCAGCAGATACAATAATTCTCCTGCATTATCGAACCATTCGCTACTTATATGGAATAATTAAGCGAAGAATCCAGTACCATAATAAAACAAGAACTGATATGGGCAAGGATTGTCCTGAAAAAATAGATTGGGAGTTTTTCAACTGGGTAATGCGATTTAATCAGAATCAAACTCCTTTAATCTATCAGAAGCTAAATCAGTTTCAGGACAAAACCATCCTAATCTTTCATTCTCCAAGTCAATTAGAGCAATTCTTAATGCAATTAAAGAATTAGAAAGAATATGCTGCTCTATTTTCATATTTGCAAATAAATTGATTCGAGAGTCGAAACAGTTTAGAATAATGTAAAGTTCTGATTGTTAGGGGGATTTAAATGACGAATAGTAGACGGCCAATGAAAGCAGAGGATTTAACTAGACTAGAAGTATTTAGTGACCCACATTTCACTCCAGACGGGAAAGCGTATACATATGTATCAACGATTATTAATGAAAATAATGAATATGAGGCTAATTTATTTTTTCAAAATGTAAATGAAACAAATAGGAAGCAATGGACATTTGGTCATCATAGAAACAGTAACTTAACATTTTCTCCAGATGGGAAAACCGCTGTGTTCCAATCCAATCGCAGCGGACTATCCCAGCTTTGGCTCATTCATACTGATGGCGGTGAAGCACGGCAGCTTACAACATTTAAATATGGAGCGAGTAACCCAATATGGTCGAAAGATGGGAAGCAAATTCTCTTTAGTGCTTTACTTGAAAAAGATGATGATATTCAGAATCAAAAGGAGCTGTCAAAAGAAGAACAACAACAAGAGCTTGAGAAGAAAAGGAATGAACCGCTTTTCGTCAATCGTCTGCAATATAAATCAAACGGAAAAGGATTTCATGATGATAAACGTACCCAAATAATCCTTCTTGATATCGAGAAAGAATTGTATACACAACTCACTACCGCTGACGAAGACCATCGTCTCCAAGATATTTCACCTGATGGGGAAAAGTTACTTTTTACTGCAAACTTAAATCCCGGTGCTGACTATGAAAATACAATTGATTTATTCCTTTTCAATATTTCTACTAAAAAGCTATCGAAATTAACAGATAGTAAAGGAATATACTACAATGCCAGATTCTCTCCAAGCGGAAATAAAATATCCAGTTTTGGTCATGAGTATCAATATGATGGTGCCACACTAAGTGAAATCTTTGTTTTTGATATTGCAACTGGTGAACGGACATGTCTTAGTGATTCATGGGATATCGAACTTGGAGATGCAATGGCCGGTGATACAAGATTAGGTAAATCAACTAATGGTCCGATCTGGTCCAAAAATGAGGACAAACTGTTCTTTCTCGCTACCGACTTTGGTGCAACTGGACTTTATCTAGTTACACTCGAACATGAGTTAACCGTACTTTATAAAAATGATAATCATGTGTTTGGATTTTCTTATGATAGGAACTCCGAATCATTCATTTTAGGTATTAGTACGCCTACAAATCCTTGTAACTTCTATAAACTAGGAAAGGACTTAGATTTAACTAGATTGACCAATGCGAATGCAGCATTTCTCGAAGAAGTTGCAGTCACGGATCCAGAAACCATTACGATACCTACTAAAGATGGATGGAAAATTCAAGGCTGGATTCTCAAACCATACGAATTTGACGAGAACAAGAAATACCCGTTAATTTTGGAAGTGCACGGTGGTCCACATGCCATGTATGGGCAGACATTTTTCCATGAGCTTCAATTACTTGCAGCAAAGGGTTATGTCGTGCTGTATACAAATCCTCGGGGAAGTCATGGTTATGGACAAAAATTTGTTGATGCTGTCCGATCGGACTATGGTGGACGTGACTATGAAGACTTAATGGATGCAGTCGATTATGTACTGGATCATTATCCTTATATTAATGAAAATCGACTCGGTGTCACAGGTGGGAGTTATGGTGGCTTTATGACAAACTGGATTGTTGGTCATACAGATCGATTTAAAGCAGCCGTAACACAGCGCTCTATTTCTAATTGGTTGAGCTTTTATGGCGTAAGTGATATTGGCTACTTTTTTACGAAATGGGAGCTCGGCTATGATTTATTAGAAAATCCTGCAAAATTATGGGACTTTTCTCCTTTGAAATTTGCTGACAAAGTGGAAACTCCGCTATTAATTTTGCATGGAGAATTGGATTATCGTTGCCCAATTGAACAAGGTGAACAGTTATTTATCGCCTTAAAGCATTTACGAAAAGATGTGGAATTCGTTCGCTTCCCTGGAGCAGATCACGAGTTGAGCCGGAGTGGTGATCCAAACATGAGAATTGCAAGATTAGAGCAAATCTGTCGCTGGTTTAATAAATATTTATAGCCAGTCAAAATGGACTGGGGATAGAATCCAGTTTCCCGATATTAAAAAGCGAGGGGCTTCACCCTCGCTTTTTTACATCCATTTTATTAGCTTTTCACAGTAACTTGGCTTAGATATTCTTGGATTGACAAAGGAACTTCATCTACATTATTTAGCTGGCAGTCCATCATCGCTTGTAATGTTTCTAAACTAGTAAAGTATGGAGTTTGGTATCTGACTGACAACTCGCGTATATAGAACCCGATTTTTTCTTTTTCCCTGCCTTGGTTAGGAATATTCAATACAATATCAGGAGCTTTCTCCTGCCAATGGTGCTGTAAATCTGCTTTATTTTTCAGCATTGTACTCGTATGAATTCCATTTTCCGCTAAAAATCCTGCAGTCCCTTCTGTTGCAGTGATATTGGATCCGAGTTTGACAAATTCACGAAGCAGCTCAAGACTAGCTTGTTTCATCCGGTCTGAAATCGAGACGAATAATTGAATAGGCTCATTTCTGTTTTCCTTAATAATACCAATATACGAGGCTACCTTTTTCAACGCTTGATTTTTTGTCCATCCTAATCCTATTATTTCTCCGGTTGATTTCATTTCAGGCCCTAGGACATGGTCAACACCCTTTAATTTACTCGCTGAGAAAATTGGTGCTTTGATTGTTACGTAATTTGGTTCTGGTAATAAATCTCTATCCGCAGTAATTTCACTTATTGGTGTACCAAGCTGGGTCTTAACTGCCCATTCTATAATTGGAATACCAGTAACTTTACTCATAAGAGGAACAGTTCTTGATGAACGAGGATTTACCTCGAGAACATAAATGATATCTTGATGGATGACAAATTGAATGTTCATTATGCCGACAATTGGCACTGCACCGCTAATCTTAGATGCCATCTCGACCATTTGCTCCTTCATCTGCTCTGTAATCGTAATTGGGGGAAATACGCTGATACTATCTCCCGAATGGACACCAGCTCTTTCAATATGCTCCATTATTCCAGGAATGACAATATTAGTGCCATCACTAATTACATCCATTTCGCACTCTAAGCCTGGCAGATATGAATCGATCAATAATGGCCAGCAATGATTAAATGTATCTTTTTGAATTCGCTGCACATAGCTTCTTAATTCTTCTTCCTTATTACAGATGAACATCGACTGTCCACCAATTACATAGGATGGGCGAATGAGTACAGGAAATCCTAATTCCTTAATTGAAGTAGTCAGTTCTTCCGGATTATGAACAATTCTTCCATTAATATGAGGGATTTCTAACTTCTCCAGCACTTCATAAAACTGTTCTCTATCCTCCATTTGATCAATCTGTTCTGGCGTGGTTCCATAAATATGAATTCCTTCCGTTTTTAAATCATTTGCTAAATTAATTGCAGTTTGTCCGCCGAATTGAATGAGCACACCAGCAACCTTTTCCTTTTCAATAACATTGAGCACATCTTCAATTGCTAATGGTTCAAAGTATAAATGATCCGCAATATTATAATCTGTACTGACTGTTTCTGGATTATTGTTAATAATTACAGCCTCATACCCTAGCTTTTTCACTGTTTGGGCAGCGTGGACCGAGCAATAATCAAACTCAATTCCTTGGCCAATGCGGATAGGTCCAGACCCGAGAACAAGTATTTTTGGACGTGCAGGCTCTACTTGTATTTCACTTTCTCCCTGCCATGTTGAATAATAGTAGGAATGAATCGTATCCGTTCCGCTTACACCTGATTTTACTTCCTTATATACAGGATTCAACTCTATTTCTTTATAATATTTCCGCAAATTGCTCGCCGTCGTCCCAATCAAAGCCGATATCCGCTCATCACTAATATTTAAACTTTTCGCTTCCAATAGCTTTTCTTTAGAAACAGCTGGCCAATCAAGCTGCTGCAGAGACTTTTCACAAGCAATAATTCCTGCTATCTTTTCTAAAAACCAAGCGTCTATTTCCGTGTAGCGCTGTATTTCTTCCATATTCATATCCCGATTAAATGCTTCGCCAATCGCAAACAGCCGCAAATCATTAGGTTTCTTTAAAAGCTCAATAATTGCTGCTGATGTTAGCTCCGTCATCCCTGGCCAGCTTAAACTTGTAACATTCATTTCCAAGGATCGAATCGCTTTGTTTAATGCCCCTGCAAAGGTAAGATCCATCGCCATGACTTCCCCAGTCGCTTTCATTTGTGTACCTAGCGTCCGGTCTGCTTCTGTAAATTTGTCGAATGGGAATCGTGGAAGTTTAACGACAACATAGTCTAATTTTGGTTCGAAGGTTGCATACGTTTCCCCTGAAATTGGATTTATCATATCATGAAGATAATGGCCGATTGCACATTTCGCTGTAATCCGGGCAATCGGATATCCAGTTGCTTTGGATGCTAGTGCCGAGGAACGGCTTACCCTTGGATTCACTTCAATAATACAATAATCATTTGTTTCTGGGTGTAATGCAAATTGAATATTACATCCACCAACGATTTCTAACGCTCGAATTACTTTAAGCGAGGCAGCGCGTAATAACTGATATTGTTCATCTGATAAGGTTTGAGAGGGGGCAACGACAATCGAATCGCCTGTGTGGACACCAACAGAATCCACATTTTCCATATCGCAAACAATCACACATGTATCAGCCGCATCGCGAATCACTTCAAATTCGATTTCCTTCCATCCTTTAATACTTTTTTCAACTAAAACTTGGTGAATCGGACTCAACTGAATTGCATTATCTAGTAAATTGATAAACTCTTCCTCATTATAGGCAAATCCACCACCTTCCCCACCTAATGTGTAAGCAGGACGAAGAATAACTGGATAGCCAATTTCTTCAATAAATGTCAATCCATCCTGAATTGATTCTACAACCTTTGATTCGGCAATCGGCTCTTCGATTGCAATCATCAGCTGACGGAATTTATCCCTGTCTTCACCATTTTGAATAGCCGAAACAGAAGTGCCAAGCAGCTCGACATTATATTTTTCTAAAATACCTTGTTCATCTAGTTTGATCGTTAAATTTAAAGCTGTTTGCCCACCTAAGCTGCCGATCATCCCATCTGGTCTTTCTTTTGCAATAATTTTCTCTAAAGCAGGAATATCAAGTGGCTCCATATAGACATAATCCGCAACACTCGTGTCTGTCATGATTGTTGCTGGATTATTATTGACGAGAACAACTTCTATTCCTTCTTCTTTTAAAGCTAAACATGCTTGTGTACCGGCATAGTCGAATTCAGCTGCCTGGCCGATTACAATTGGTCCAGAACCAATCACAAGCACCTTGTTCAAATTCTTATGTTCTCCCATTGTTGTAGTCCCTCCCTTTACTTAATCAAAAATTAGAGCTTATATACTCGTTTGACTATCATTTTCGATTAGTAATTCTTGAAAAGCAGCAATAAATTGCTCTAGCTCTTCTTTTGTTGTCGTTAATGGTGGTAAAATTCGTAATACATTTTCTCCAGCTGATAATACAAGGATTCCTTTCTCTCTAAACTTAGCTATCCAGTTTCCCGTAGCATCAGTCATTTGTACACCAATTAATAGACCTAGACCCCGAATCTCTTCGATACTAGAATATGATTCTTGCAATTTCTTTAAGCTAGTTATGAGCCATTCCGATTTTCTTCCAACATCTGATAGAAACTCTTCTTCCAATAAGGTTTCGATTGTTGCTATTCCTGCAGTCATTGCAATTGGATTGCCTCCAAATGTACTACCATGTGTTCCCGGTTGGAATGATTCAGCTACCGGCTCTTTTACGACCAATGCACCAATTGCGATTCCTGAGCCCAGACCTTTTGCTAAAGTCATAACATCCGGCTCAATTCCATATTGTTCATAGGAAAATAATGAACCTGTTCTGCCGATTCCGGTTTGTATCTCATCTACCATCAATAAAATATCATGCTGTTTACAAATTGTTTCAAGCTGCTTAATCCAAGAAATATCAACTGGGTTGACCCCACCTTCCCCTTGAACAAGTTCGAGCAGTACTGCAGCAGTTTTTCCGTTATCAATTTCTTTAAGAGCGTTTGAATCATTCAAAGTTAAATAGCGAAAACCAGGTGTCAATGGGGTAAACCCTTCATGGATTTTTGTTTGTGCTGTTGCAGCCATTGTCGATCCAGTTCGCCCATGAAACGAATGACTAAAAGTAACAATTTCAACCCGCTTCCCGTTTCCATGATCTTTAGCATACTTCTTCGCAATTTTTATTGCTGCCTCATTCGCCTCTGCACCACTATTACAGAAAAATGCTTTTTCAAAGCAGCTATTATCGACTAGCAATTGTGCTAATTCTTGTTGAGCAGGAATTTCAAAAAGGTTAGAACAATGCCAAAGAAGGTCCAACTGATTTTTAACTTTTACTTGTACATATTCTGGAACATGACCTAAATTACATGTCGCAATACCAGATGTATAATCCAAATATTGTGCTCCATTATCAGACCAAACATAACTCCCTTTCCCCTTCACAATTGTGATTGGAAATCGATTATACGTATTCATGACTGCTGATGTTGTATGCAAAGTTTCAGACATGATAGAACTCCTCTTTAATTATTTTGGTTCCTACTTCTTCACCCTGAATATATCTCTTTAAATCGGTTGGTGAGAGACCATTAATAATTACCGATTCCTCTACTCCTCCAGCCAATCCTTGTAAAGCAGAACGAACCTTTGGAATCATTCCGCCATGGATTACACCAGCAGTGATTAATGCTTCTATCTTTGTTTCGGTAAGCTGTTTATGGATGATTGATTCATTGTTAACATCTTCCATCACCCCAGGGATGTCACTGATTAAAACTAGGTTCCCTTTTATTGCACTCGCAACAGCTGCTGCAGCAATATCACCATTTATATTATAATGTTGCCCTTTAGCATCAATACCAATTGGTGAAATAACAGGAATGGAGCCATGATTCATGAGATGTGTGAGTAACGATGTATTGACATTGATCACCTTTCCGACATAGCCCATTTTTCCTGTTTCATCTATAGGTTCAGTCTGCAATAGGGAATTATCGACTCCACTAATCCCAATTGCCGCGGTGCCCGCCTTTAGCAGATCAGTGACGATTTTCTTATTGATTGAACCGCTCATAACCATTTCTGCGACATTTAATACTTCTTTCGTCGTCACACGTAATCCATCAATAAATGTACTTTCCACTTGCATCCGTTTTAATGTTTGATTTATTTCTGGCCCACCACCATGAACGATAATTGGCTCGCATTGTCCTGATCGTTTTAGTTCGACCAATATTTTATAGAATGATTCAGGCAGCTTCGCCATAATACTTCCACCAAGTTTTAAAACAATTACATTCATGCTGATCACCTCATGTTCGGTAAGAAGCATTTATTTTTACATAATCATAGGTTAAATCGCATCCCCATGCAGTTGCTTCCCCTATTCCATTTTGTAAATCGACATTTAACAAAACCGTTTCCTTTTCCAAGTAGCGCTTTCCATCAGCTTCATCGAAATCTACTGGACAACCATCCCTCACGACCTCAATATCTCCAAGTGAGACACATATTTTATCTGGATTAATCGGTTGCTCACTATATCCTATCGCAGTGATGATTCTCCCCCAATTTGGATCTGCACCATATACTGCCGTCTTCACTAAATTAGAAGAAATAATTGCTTTTGCCACCTGCTTCGCCGCAAGTTCTGATGGTGCTCCCTTTACATTTGCCTCAATTAATTTAGTAGCACCTTCGCCATCACCTGCAATTGACTTGGATAAACCCTCACTAACCATTTGTAAAGCTTGTAAAAAGAGCAACCACTTCGGATGCGCTTCATTTAATGGCTCATTTTTTTGCTGCCCATTTGCCATGACCAGCACCATATCATTTGTACTGCTATCTCCATCGACCGTAATCATGTTAAATGACTTATCGACTACAGTACGTAACGCATTTTGTAAACTATCAGCTTCAACTGCAGCGTCAGTGGTAATAAAGCCGAGCATCGTCGCCATATTTGGGTGGATCATTCCCGATCCCTTTGCTGCGCCACCTATTGTAATCGTTTTTCCATCAATCTCTAATTGTACTGCGATATGCTTTGTAACAGTATCCGTTGTTAAAATCGCCTCTTCAAAATTCTCTACGCCTTCATGATCCGGGTTGCCAATTGACTGGATCCCGGTACGTATTTTATCCATTGGCAAGGAAACGCCAATAACACCAGTTGATGCTACAGCAACATGCTTTAGGTCCACTCCCATTTTCTTCGCAGCCAGTTCCTGCATTTCTAATGCATCTAATAAACCTTGCTTACCCGTAAATGAATTCGCATTTCCCGAATTGACAACTACTGTCTGAATTTCCTTGCTTTTATTAATGCATTCCTTCGTTATCTTTAGTGGTGCTGCTTGAAAGGCATTTAATGTGTAAACTCCTGCTGTTGTCGCGGGATTTTCTGAGTGAATCCAGCCAAAATCTAATTTTTTTCTTCTTATTCCACAATGCAGCCCACCTGCGGAAAATCCTTTCGGCATTGTGATATGCCCATCTTCTATTTTTAAAATAGCTTTCGCCTCCGTTGCAATCATCTGGGGTCCCCTTTCTTTATGGAAAAATAGGAATAGCATCTAATCCTTCTGTTATTTCCCATCCATTCATTAAATTTGCGTTTTGGATAGCCTGCCCTGCTGCACCTTTTACGAGATTGTCAATTGCAGAGGCGATGATTAGCTGATTCGTCCTCTCATCGACATGCAAACCAATATCGCAAAAATTACTGCCATAAACATCCTTCGTTGTAGGAAAAATCCCAATTTCCTTAATTCGGACAAATGGATGATTCTCATAATAGATTTGATATTGATGGATAACCTCTTCCGTTGTTATGTCCCTTGCTAGTTCAGCATATATTGTACAAATCAAGCCACGCGTCATCGGAATCAGATGGGTGGTAAATGTGGTAGAAATAGTTTCCTGCGCTAACTCTGATAAGGTTTGATCAATTTCAGGTATATGTTGATGTTTACCGATTTTATATGGCGTAATATTTTCATTCGTCTCAGAAAAATGTGTCGTTGCTGTTGGCGTTCTTCCAGCACCAGATACAGCCGTTTTTCCGTCAATAACAATATGATTCGGAGTAATTACTTTCTGCTCTATTGCAGGGATTAGCCCAAGCAAAGCAGATGTCGGAAAGCAACCTGGATTCGAAATAATTTTTGCTTCTTTTACTTGTTCTTGATAAATTTCTGACAATCCATAAACAGCCTGATTTAATATTTCCTGTGGCGCGGCTTCTTTCCCATACCATTTTTCATATTGCTCCTTCGAGTGAAGACGTAAATCCCCTGATAAATCGATGCATTGTACGCTTGAGTGTGCAAATTTTGGAATAAGATCCTTCGCTACACCAGCCGGCGTTGCAAAAAATATAAGATCAACCTCTTCTATCAAGCTTGTAATCTTTAACTTTTCCATTGGTTCCTCAACAAATCCGGTCAAATGTGGATAAACAGATGTAATATGCTCGCCAAACTGTGAATGTGAAATGATTTTTTTCACTTGCAGATGCTTATGAGTATGAAGTAATCGAATTAGTTCAATTGCGCCATATCCTGTTCCACCTATAATTGCTGCGTTTTTCAATCGCCCCATCTCCCCTCTCAGTATTTTCGAATTATTCATTATTATAAATTCACAAGTATCTTTTTGCAAGTATATTTATAAAATAATATTAATATTTATGCATATTTAATTAAGTTTTACTGCTATATTATGCATATACAATGAATAAAAATTGTTTGGATTACTCATTTTTCCTAATCTCATAAAAAAAGAAGGCAATCCTATGCCCTCTTTTTACTCTCATTTAGTGATTCACTCAGTATTTGATTGTTTACTTTCCGTAATACAAGTCTTGGTGCAGCATTAATTAAAATTACTAGCACAATCGCACAAAGAACAGCAGCACCTAGCATTGTAGCCCCGTTAACGATAAAAGAGTATAAATACGGCGACATCCCCTCTGGTGCATAACTTCCCCAGAAAATCACACCAGCGATAAAATGCCAAAAATACCGAGCAATACTGCCGACAAAGACAGCGAGAATGATCAAAGAAACAGCTCTTTTCTTCAATCCACCCTGTAATGCAGATTGAATAGCTTTATAAAATAAGCCTGCAAACCCAACAAAAGCAAAGGCAATGAAATATTCAATCAAAAATTGAGAAATCGTTAGAACATAAACATCACCTGTTACTACCTGCAGTAATCCCCAAAGGAATCCTGAAATTAGGCCACCCTTAATCCCCCAGCGTATTGCCATAATAAAAATCGGTATCATAGCAATCGAAATTGATACAGCAGGTGTTAACCGAATGGAAGGCAGCAAGTCTAGTATAAGTGCAAATACTGCTAAAAAAGACGCCTCAATCATCATAATAAGATTTCTGTTCATAAAAAAATTTCCCCTTTGATTAATTGAAACCACGGGAGAACATAAAAAATAAGAATGAATTCATTGGTAGAGATTTCTCACTACATAAGTGCAACTAGGGATGTCACCTAAAAGCTTGTTAACATCCAAGTTTTCTAATATTCATCCACATCCCTACGCTAGAATTAACTAACAGGTTCAAAGGGTTAAAGTGAATATTTCCACTCAATCTCAGCAATATGCTCCCCCTGTGGTTCGTTTCATATTTAAATGTCCAAATGATTGTAGCTCAACTTATCTAATATTACAAGCAAATCGAAATTCTTATATTTTCACATATATTAATCTACTACATATTTAGTTAGAAATTGACTTAACTTCTTAACATATGTATCGTGAGCGATAACAATTGATTCACCATGACTTGCTCCATCAACGAGCAGAAGCTCAGCATCACTAGCTGTATTTTCATATAGTTCCTTTGCCATTTCTGCCGGTACAAATGCATCTTCACTGCCATGAATGTATAATATTGGTACAGTTGCCTTTTTCACTTGATCCAGTGCTGAAGCTTCTTTTAAGGTATATCCTGCTTTGAATTTCGTTACTAGCCCAGTTGTAGGAATGATTGGGACTTTCGGTAAGTGAAACATCCGCTCAAGCTGGTAACCAAATAAATCAGCTACGTTTGTATATGGGCTATCAGCCACAACTGCTTTTACATTACTAGGAAGTTCTTCACCACTTGTCATTAACACTGTTGCAGCCCCCATGGAGACGCCATGTAAAACAATTTCTGTTTTAGGTCCTAGCTCCTCAATAATCCGATTTATCCAGCCTAAATAATCTAATCGATCATGCCAGCCGAAGCCAATATAGTCCCCTTCACTTTGGCCATGGCCCCGAAGATCCGCAGTAAACATATTGTAACCTAGTTCTTCATAATAATATTGACCAAACAATGCCATATCTCTTGCACTTCCTAGATATCCATGAGCGAAGACGACCGTTTTATTTGTCGGTGCATCTGCTTCCAAATAATATCCTTGTAGATTCAAGCCATCGTACGATTCCATTTCCCATTGCTCAAAATCTTGATTAGCAGCCCATGACCGCCAGTCTCCATCAATAAATACATCCATCGCCTCAGCTGAAACTTCCAAATCTGCATTGCCAATAAGAAATTCTTTAACATTCCGGTCAATTGCTAGATTATAAAAGAAATAACCCGCACCAATATCTAAAATAAGAAGAAGACTAAGAATGACTATTCCTAGCCTTATCCATAACTTATTTTTCTTCACAAATTAGCCACTCCCTTATAATGCATGCTCAAAAAGGAGGATAAAAAGGACTGAGAAGTTCGAGACGGCGTAGCTTAGAGGAACGGAACGTATGCTTTAAATACGTGAGTATCCGAAAAGCAAGCCAACGAAGAAATTCGATGTGTCATTTTTACCGGACTTTTTGAACATCCCCTTATATCTCTAGTTCTATTATACTAGAAAATATAGTAGAGAAAAGGTAAATTGTGATGGTAGATTATAGAAGTTTCTGTTTCATAGCAGCAGTATTCTAATAAGACTCATAATGTATCGTTTATTGTTAGTATACATAAGTGCAAACTAAGTTAGGAGAGCAATTGCTCACTGGCCGGTCGCTCCGAAAATACACTACGCTGGTTTTGTATGTCTACCGCAATTATCCAGTTCTTATAAGCTGGAGTGACTGCGCTCTATTACGGCTGTTGATTGTAGCGAGGAACAGGAGACTCCTCGAAAATATAGAACGATTTTCCAACGAATATGTAACGCTGCCGAAGCATTCCTTGTCCCGTGGGAATAGCAACGGCTGAAGATCCAACGGAAGCGGTTTTCTTCCGATGGAGCAGACCGCGTTGCTCGCGGAAGCGACTTTCCGCTAACTACAATCAGCATTGCGCCTAGTTCGCACTTTAAATCAAATAATAAGTAACGATCCAACACTCGATAAAAGCGATAACCATTTAGATAAGGGCCTTTGATGTCAAATAGTGAATTATTATATATGCCTTTTTTCCATCAAATGAATACCAACACCAATAAATACTACACCCATTATAAGTAGAATGCTAATTGGAAATAAAAGCTCTTCTAATGGATACTGATAAACAACAGCCCCGTTTAGCATTTCCATCCCATACGTAACTGGATTCACCTTAGATAACCCAAGTAAAAGCTTCGATTCAACAATCTCAATTGGCCAATATGCACCACCGATCATAGCTGAGCTTACCGCAATTATCGGAAGGATTGCATTAAACTGTGCCACCGTTTTAACAATCGCTGTTAATAAAATAGATAGGGCAACAATTGCGAATACATACGTCATCATCAGTAGCAAGGTCTCGATAAATCTCCCGTGAAAATCAACACCAACAACAAAGCGGAAGACAGAAAAGATAATAACCACTTGCAAATATCCTACAAGGAAACTGTAAACTAAATTTGCTATATACATTTCCCATTTCTTCACTGGGGATAAAATGACGCGATCCCATATTCCTTCCTTTTTCTCAACTAGAATCGGTAATACATTGTATGCAATCGTGTATATAACGAAGAACAGTGTAAATCCAAACATCGTGTGAATCGTAATGTCAGAGATAAAGGCATCTGTTCCTCTAAAGCTGCTCGACTCAATTGCAAACACTGGCGATTCCAGTGATAACTGCAGCTCATCTAATACGGCTTCTTTCTCTGCCACTGTAGTTGCACCCGAAGCATCAACTATTTGTTCAAATTGTGCCTTCTTTGCATATGCATCTTCAATCGTTTGTTCCATTATTTTACTAGTAGGCGTTTCAACACCAACAATTATCCGGAAGTCATTTTCATGCAATGCTACTCCTACTTCTGCTTTATTACTAGATAGTTTATCAATTACTTCCTCTTCGGTTAACCATTCAAAATTGTATGCATCTGTATCATCAAGTATATCGCCAATGACTGAGTTCTTGATCGAATCACTCGTTGTATAAACTGGAATTGTAATAGCTGTATATGCACCGGTACCACCAATGATCCATGCAAAACCAATGGACATCGCCGTCATGATGATAAATACCCAAGGATTACGAATAAACATTTTAATTTTCGCTTGGAAAATACCAATCATACTGTCGACCCCCTTTTCGGAAAACTAAATGCAGCAACTATGGTTAATACAATAGCAAAGCTTACTAAGAATAGAAGGTGACTAGAAATGTCCATGATACTATCCCCTCTTAAAATCGCTAAGTAAGCACCCATTGCCGCACCATTTGGAGTCAAATCACCTAGTACTTGCACGAATGATGATAATTCACCAATCGCAAAGAAGCTTCCACCTAAAGTGGCGAACAGCGTCACTACAATACTTGTGAAAAAGTTTGTAATCATTTCTGAATTTATCCGGTAACATATTGCAGTTAGTAGGACAGATAAGCCGCCGACTGCGATAGCAAAGGCTAATGAAATGACAAGAAAAGCTATAAGATCAGGCCAAATAACACCGTAGAATACTCTAGAAAATCCAAAGATAATCAGTAGATGGAAGAAGCTGATGATTGTACCCGAAAGAAAAACACCAATAAAATAAGTCCATCGTGATACATTGGCAAGTATGATTCGATTAAATACACGGCTTTTTTTCTCCTGAAATGCAAACGTTCCAATTGTCGATGCAATAAATAGAACATTCATTACAGCCATTCCAATCGCATAATAGTTTTTGGAGGAAATCGGTTTCTCTTGGTTTATCGAGACAATTTCACCAAAAGGTTGATCAGCAATCTGACTCTCCTGTTGGTCCAATCCATTTTCGCTGATAAAGCGGCCAATCGTAAACTTTTCTTGGTATTGCTCTAACATACCTTGAACAATACTAGAACTAAATGCTCCTTCATTTTGATATATCTTTAATAATGGCTGAACTCCCTCTGAGAACATCATATAAGTTAACATATCATACGTAAAACCTTTAGGTACTTCGATCACTGCGGTATAGGAATCATCAGTAAGCAGCACTTCTAAATCTTCAGCAGCTGCGATATCAAGCTCGATTACATCCTTTACCGTCTCATTGCCAAAAACAGATTGTTTGAGCAGTTGAATTGGTGCTACTTGAGCAATATTTAATTGAATTTGCTGAACAACTTTGGCAGGTAATTCTTTCTGCTCGACGTCCTTCATAAACTGTTCAATCTGTTCTTCCTCATTTTCTTCCTCTATGAGTACTACCTTCAAATCAAATTTTACTGCCCCACCTTCCATAAAACTAGCTAATGCTGTTCCTAGAATAGCAATTAAAATTAATGGTAAACCAATTAATAGAAGGAGTTGTACTGGGCTTCGCAGTAATAATAACAGCTGTTTTTTGACGATTTGAGCAATCATCTTCACTCCCCCTTAATCTCTTAATGCTCTACCTGTTAGTTGAAGAAATACATCTTCAAGTGTAGGTGTTTTAATATCGACTGAGCTCAGCTCAACTTCTGTAGCCTCTGCCATTTTGATTAACATTGGAAATATATTAATCTCTTTCGGCACCATAATGGTAATCTCTTTTTCTTCGCTAATAACGCGATTAACCGTTGGACTCTGCTTCAGTTGATTTATGAATGCTTCACTCCAATGCTCTGCCTTAATCGAAATGGTCTTCTCAGCTGATAATATTCGTTTAATTTCATCCTTTGTTCCTGAAGCAATCATATTTCCCTTATCCATGATATAAATTCGGTCGCAAAGGTACTCTACTTCCTCCATATAATGACTCGTATAGATTACGGTCATTTGTTTCTCTTCATTGAGTCTCTTCACGGTTTCCAATATATAATTTCGTGATTGAGGATCAATCCCTACTGTTGGTTCATCCATAATAATTAACTCTGGTTCGTGTAGCATTGCAACTCCAATATTTAGTCTGCGCTTCATTCCCCCAGAAAAAGTCTTGACGATGTCCTTCCGACGATCTGTTAACCCGATTTGCTCTAACACTTCATCGACTTTTCGTTTCAGTGCCACACCTTTTAATCGGTATATTTTCCCAAAGAAGTGTAAATTCTCCTCTGCCGTTAAATCCTCATACAGGGCAATTTCCTGTGGAACGACACCAATTACTTTCCGTAATGGTGCTGGATTTCTAATGATGCTTTTATTATTAAATCGTACATCACCATCAGTTGGTTCAACTAGCGATGAAAGCATTGATATTGCGGTTGACTTTCCTGCACCATTTGGACCTAGCAGGCCAACGATTTCTCCTTTTTCAATGAACATATTCAAATTTTTCACTGCATACATCTGTTTAAATTTCTTGGACAAATCTACTAACTCAAGCAAATAATCCCCTCCCCGGTTAGTTATAGTTTACGATGAATCACTCATCATGCATACTGACTAGAGTCATGAAACATTTGTGTGCGATATGACCTAAGTCATTTTTTCTTGATGAACAGAGCTGTTTTTAAAAAGAATTTTTCTTAATGTTTTCTGCAATTTATAGATAGACTTCGGACTAGTGTACTGTGTCGAGTGCTCTCGGGCCATTCGCTGCAGAAATACACTTCGCGCACCTTAGGGGAGCTGGCGAGCCTTCCCACAGGAGTCTACGTGTATTTCTTCCGCTGGGGTTGGAGGAGTCATTTATAAGAGAGTGACTTACCACTGACAAACGATGTTATTTGAAGTAAAGAAATGTAACCTTTTGAGTGATTCAGCTTCTCTAAAGATCTGAAATCAAAATTTTCGCTAGTCCGCATTTTACATCAACTTATCACTATTATCCATTTCGTATAAAAGAGCAAAACCTCCTCACCGAAATGAGGAGGTTTTGCTACTATGTCATGAGTATATTTTTAATTCCCAATATCATATTTCACAGCATAGATTGCTAATTGTGTCCGATCGCGCAATCCTATTTTTTGCAAAATCGTTGTTAAATAATTTTTTACCGTGCCGATTGATAAAAAAACCTCTTCTGCAATTTCCTTATTCGTTTTTCCTTCACCAATTAGTCTTGTTATTGCTATTTCCTTTGGTGTAAGCTCGATAGCCATCTGTGGTTTATTGGTAGATTGCAATAGTCGTGGCATTACTTTCGCAGCTACTTCATCGTGAATCGTTAATCCGCCATTCATACAGCTATATACTGCTTCGATTAATTTCCTCGGTTCCGATGTTTTTAATAAAAAGCCATTTGCTCCTTCTTTTAGGGCATTTAATGCATATTCGTCATCATTAAAAGTAGTTAATATTAAGATTTTAATATTTGGCCATTGCTTTTTAATTTTTCTCGTTGCTTCTATTCCATTCATTTCAGGCATTCTGATATCCATCATAATAAAATCAATTAGATGTTTTTCTAAAATTCCTATTGCTTCCCGCCCGTTTTCTGCCTGATGGGTGACTGTTATATTTTCGTCTTGTTCTAAGATGACCTTTAATCCCTGTCTCACAATTGGCTGATCTTCAACTAATAATACGCGCCACATGTTACTCCTCCTCACTTGGAATACTACCTGCAACAACAAATTCATTTACAGTTTGATAGATAGTAAGTGTCCCCTTTACTCCATCAATCCGCTGCTTCATATTTGTTAAACCAAAACCATATGTAAAAGGAATAGGATCAAACACAGTATTCGTAATTTCAAAAGAAATGTCTCCTGTTGCTGTTTTCCCTAAGATAACCTGTATTTCTCTTGAGCCTGCATGACGCATCGCATTTGTTAAAGATTCTTGAATAACCCGGTAGAGTGCAACGCTTTTATCATTTGACATCGGCACAGACAAAACTCCTTGTTTCATTGTAAACTGCACAAGTATGTGACTCTCCGCTTCAAGCTTACGAATCAGATGAACAATCGTCGCAATTCCTTCATTCTCTTCTGTTTGTAGTGCCTTTACTGCTTGTCTTGTTTCTTCTAGACTTTCCTTTGCCATTTCCTTTAATTCACTATAGCTATTATGTGTGTCTTGAATTGTTAATATTTCTAACTTCATTATTAATGCCGTTAACCGATGTCCAACCGAGTCGTGAATATCACGAGCAATTTTTGTCCGTTCTTCCAGTCTGGCATTATTTTCAGTTGTAAGATTCATCCGTTTTAAATTCCGATACTCCCCACGTAACTGCTCATAAATCTCCGCCTGCTCCCTTCTCTCCTCTGTCATTCTGCTAATTGTGATGATTAGAAAATCTAAACACCCAATCATAATGAGCCTTTCAAGACTTACTTCGTCACGAATAAATAATAGGATAAAGGCTAAAACCATCGTAACAACAGAATATCTAACCAACTGTTTCTCTTTTAAACGAAAACTAGCATCAATCAATATATATAGAATTACGATCACACTTAGCATTGCATCATTAGTATTTAAAATTCCATGAACGAATAAAATGGAGACTAATGAAAGATACAATATTAAAAGAAACTTATGAATGGATAAAAGGAAGTAAATCCCCATACTCAAAGCAAAAAGAATAATACTTACAGCTACTTGTTTACTATCCATTATAAGAACAAAAATCCATAATATACTAAAAATCGTAAAGCGACACCAAAATAATTTCATACGTCATTTTCCTGCCTTTATTTAAACATACCTAGAGGTAACTTAGAATTTCTCGCCACGCTTCCACTTTTCCGCTGAATGATTTCGTATATTTACCAGGGATTGGACTCGTTGATGGCAGCTTAATAACATGAACATTGGGATAACCTGTTAAGTCAAAATTCTTCTTAAATGTATTAAATGATTTGGTTCCATTACAAGCAATTAAACGAATCGAAGGATATTCTTCTAATAAGCCTAGAATATCATTTGGTTCTTCTTCCATTATGTTTGCATCCAAGCTGCCTTGACGATAACAAGAACCAATTGAATCCCATAATGCAAGTTCATGCCTTTTTGCAAATGTAATTTTGTTTTCATAATCATCTTGAGGTTCCTCATTAAATAATTCAAAAAGAATCGGCCAAAAGTGATTTCTTGGGTTTCCGTAATATTCCTGCTTTTCAAGTGAAACTTTACCTGGCATCGACCCAAGAATTAACACTTTCGGATTATTTGGTATAACTGGTGGAAACGAGATTAGCTTGTTATCGATTGGTATCACTCCGTTATTAACATTTTATTCTTGATTTAAATTCCAATCACATCGATTGAAATCTAAGGTCTCTTTTTCCCATTAATCAAATTCTCAACTGTTCGCTGTAATCTGTTTTTACGTGTTTCTAATTTTTTAGCGTTAATGATCCATTGAACATATTGATTTTGATTTGAATAAGAAAGTGACTCAAAAAACTTTTTTGCAGATGGATTTTCATGTAATACATCATTTAGGTCATCAGGAATTAAAACTATTCGCGGCTCCAAATCCTGTTGTAATTCTACTTGAATTGTGTCCCCAGCCTGTCGATTAATTGCCTTTCTGATATTTTTCGTAATACCAATGCAATGATAATCAAGCCCCATATTAACTAATGACCCTCTGTATTCATATCTATTAAAATAAGCTTTCACTTTTACCTGCCCTTTTGTACCAAAAGCTTCCTCTACAATGAATGGGAATTCAATATACGCCGCATCCATATTGTCATGTGACTTAATTTCTGCAGTAAATTGATACTTTTTTGTTTTATCCATTTATTAATATCTCCCAAATGAATCCTTTAGATTTTAGGCAGCTCTATCTCTTCATCAATCAAACTGCCTAATTTTACGTAGTGGATAATTTTACTAGTTTCCTTTTCCACTCGTTCCCTGCCATACGGGGTTTCGAACCAATTATCTTCTCTTGTCGTTCGATCATTCACCGCACATAAAGAATACTTTATCCAATTTGGCATATAGGTTTTAAGTGTCAGATGGGTTCTGCGAATATGATAAGTAGTCGTTACTACTAGCAATCTATTTATGTTATGAAGCTCCAATGCTCGGTCAAGAACTAACAAAGATGCAAGGACATTTTCTTTCGTATGCCTCGAGTTATTTTCGATTATAATATCTTCTTCTGGAACTCCTAACTCTAGTGCTTTATCTCGCAGAAGTTCTGCCTCTGTTAAACCACCATCTTCCCAGGAAACTCCACCGGAAAACAAGAGCTTCTTTGCCCGTCCTTCCTTATACAGCTGAATTGCTCTTGGCAATCGGTACTCAACTGCTTTGCTGCTTCCTAGAACAAAGATACAATCTCCTTTTTCCTGATCATCTTCTATATTTTTATATAGTAATGCTGTCTTCTGCTCATCCGTTAACTTTTCCGCTTCCATTTCTGAAATTTTCATTTCACACCTCTATTTACTCATACATTTTACTTACTTTCACTTTTTACACCTTCAGATTTACTTTCCTCATCTTGCCGATTAGATTGAAGCTTTTTCAGAAGCTCTAATAGTTTTCTCTTCGCCATCAATAGCTTTTCCTTAACTGATGGGATTCGGCTCAATTTGATAATAAGATAAGTTAATAGAAATAGATTCCAAGCAATTAAATATAAAAAGATGACAGTAATAAATATTGCCCACAAATCCCCTGTTTTCAATTGTGCAATTAAATATTCAAGCTCCGTTACGCCGCTTGATCGTTGGATTGAATAGACAAAACTAACTAATGGCGCAAGTAACGATAGGGAAATAGTAAAAGCGGAAAGCGTACTTAGCCATTGTCTAACCAATCCTATCAAGCCTGTTACTAATGAGAAAAATAGAAAGATATAGTAAATAATCCAGAACCAATTTGGTAAAGTTTCCATACTTGAACACTTCCTTATTTAATGAAAATCAATATTACCTCTTCTCTTGATTATAAAGCGATTACTTTAACTAATATATTCTTCATAAATCACGAAAATCCTGCATTTTTTGCGAAAATGGAGTTGTTCTACATTCACTATACCCTTATTTCAAATAAAGTTTTTAACAATTAATATGCTTGCATTGAATAATAATGTATATTAGGATTACAAAACTATTATAATATATGTTTCCATAATCAGGGGTGTAGAGGATGAAAGCAATAGTTATTGGTGTTTTGGGCGCGTTATTCTTTTCCGTCACGTTTGTTTTGAACCGTTCGATGGAATTGGAAGGTGGTAGTTGGGCGTGGAGTGCCTCACTGCGCTATATTTTTATGCTGCCTATACTCTTTATTATCGTTGGCTATCAACAAAACGTAAAGCCAGTCATTTTACATATGAAAAAACAGCCAGTCCCTTGGCTTATTTGGAGTACTATTGGTTTCGGATTATTCTACGCACCACTTACACTAGCATCCATTTATGGACCTGGTTGGCTCGTTGCTGCAACCTTTCAAATTACAATCATCGCTGGTTCATTACTCGTACCATTTCTAAATAAAATGAAGAAGCAAGCCATTCCGATGCAAAGTATTTTTATTTCGTTAATCATTCTCGCAGGTGTATTTATCATGCAGTTCGAACACGCATCATCTGTCCCATTAATAAATATAATACTTTGTGTTGTTCCGTTAATTATTTCTGCATTTGCCTACCCACTAGGCAATCGTAAAATGATGGCATTGGTTGGTGGTGAATTAAATACATTCCAGCGAATTCTTGGGATGACAATTGCTTCTATGCCATTTTGGATATTAATTTCCATCTTTGCTATGAATGCCCACGGATTGCCTAGTGAAAATCAACTGATTCAAACATTTGTTGTCGCCATTTCATCCGGAATCATTGCAACTGCACTATTTTTTTATGCTACAGAAATCGTTCAGAACAGTCCGCAAAAACTTGCAGGAGTGGAAGCAACCCAATCCGGAGAGGTTGTGTTTGCATTGATCGGCGAAATACTTTTATTAAGTGCGCCACTTCCAAGTCTGCTTTCTTTCGCTGGTATAGGACTAGTGACCGTAGGGATGCTACTGCATAGTATTGCCTCTGCAGCAGGAAATCGTAAAACTGTACCTGCAGTTCAGCGAGTATCAGGTGATAAGTGATCGTCACTCTTGTAATGTTGTCTTGATAAAGTTTAACAATCGTGCTTGATACTCTGTTGTGGCAATTGTGTATCCTTTTGTATGACCTGCTTTAGGGACTATCCAAATATCTTTTCCCCTCCAGCAGCTGCAAAAAGTTGATGAGCCATTTCAGTTGGTACAAGCTTGTCTTCTTCCCCATGAATAATAAATAAAGATTGTTTATTACGTTTCACCTGTTCAATCGCTGACGCCTCCTCGAAAGAATTGCCAGCCCTAATTTTTGTCAAGAGACTTGTTAAATCCAATAACGGAAACGATGGAAGATTATATAAATGCTCTAGCTGGTGGCTTAATTCCTCTTTTACCGTTGTATATCCACTATCTGCAATAATACCTTTTACTTCATTCGGAAGAACCTTGATCATAATAAAATTTGGCAAAGTCCCCCATATTTTCACTTTGTTCACGGTAGCCATGTGCGAGAATAACCGCTTTGCCTGTTGATTTTTTATTTTCTATTAATCTCGCTTTTAAGAGCAAATCATCATTAGAGGTTAATTCTATATTTTTCAAATCCTGATTAGCGAACCACTTCTGCGCCTCTTCTAAGATAATCTGATCCTCAATTGCTACATCCTCGACAATCTCATCTCCACTATATAATTCTACCTCTACCCCTCGCTTTACACTTTCTCCGTAAAAATAATTTACTGCAAAAATTAACACAAATAACAATACAATAATAAAAACAATTGCAACGATAATAATTTTCCTCTTCACAATACCCCTCCCCTAAATGCCCATTTATATAGTATTTTATTATTTCATACATTCGAAATTACCTGTATAATGTAAACGAATCAGTATGTGTATGATATTGAATTGTTGATATAAAGTGCGAACTATGAGCTACGTTGATTTCCACTGCGGACAGTCGCTTACCGCGATCAACGGCCATGATAGAGGAATCGCCCTCTCGTCTTATATCATAGATAGAAAGATGACAGTAATTGCAAAATCCCAGCGTAGAAAATACAAGAAGACTCCTGCGGGAGGAAGGGCCTAGTTGAGACTTCGAAGTGCGTCAGCACAAGAAGGCTCACCAGCCCCCCCGCGGAAAGCGAAGTGTATTTTCGGAGGACTGGCCAGAGAACAATTGCTCACCTAAGTTAGTTCGCACTTTATCTAAATAACGACTAATAAATTGAAAGAAATGAGGAAGATGGATGCCTTACAATATCGAGATTAAAGCTGTAGCAACTGATAATTTTTTCGAATGTATAAAACTTGAAGTTGCCGAAAGTCAAAAATCATTTGTAGCGAGTAATGTCTTTACGATTGCCCAGTCATATGTAGATAAAAGCCTTATCCCTTATGCTATATGTGATGAGAATACAGTAGTAGGACTAGCCGCACTGGAATACAATTCAGTCGATAAACATTGGATCACCCGTTTTATGATAGGTGAGAAATTTCAAGGTAAAGGCTATGGAAGACAAGCAATGCAGAAATTAATTGAGTTGCAGGCTAAGCATGATGACTGTGAACGTATTCGTCTATCTGTCGTACCTGAAAATAATGGTGCAATAACATTTTATGAAAAGACAGGCTTTGCCATGACAGATGAAGTAATTGATGGCGAGTTAGTGATGGAATTACTATTGGATAAGAAGATTTTTGCATAAAAAAATGGAAGAGCTCTTTTTTACGCTCTTCCAATCATAACCTGAGGACAATTAGATTGCTTATCATCGAAGCATTTAAAACTATCTCTGAATAGGTACAATAGCTTAATAAAAGTTATCTTACCTTACAACTGGAAACCATCCCTCTACCTCTAAAATTAATTCCCATAAAGGTGTTGGTATAACAGCTGTATGTTGGTCTGATGTTGTTAATTGATGACGAATCATTTCATCTTCATTATGTTGAACTTTTTCAACCCAATGAGGATCAACCACTATCGCTCGTCCAAGTGCCACAAAGTCTGTTTTTCCTTTTTCCATTACAAGAGATGCACCATCTGATGTATGATTTACGGTCTTGGCCGTTCTGAAGAGTTAGTCGGTGAAGTGTTAAAAGAATTTAAACGAGATGAATTTGTCGTTGCAACAAAGGGTGCACAGCATTGGTATGAGGATGGTACTGTAAAAACAGATAACCGTCCGGAATATTTACGAGAAGCAGTTGAAAAAAGTATTGATAATAATATTTCCTTTATTCCATATGGTCCACTATCATTTGGATTACTAAGTGGTTCGTTCACAAAAGACTTTAAGTTGGACGCACAAGATTGGCGTCAATTGCTTCCTTTATTCCAAGGTGAGCAATTCCAGCAAGCAATTGAAACAGTGGACAAATTAAAAGAATTTGCTGTTCAAAAAGAAATATCTCTACCTAACCTAGCATTAGCTTGGTTACTTGCACAAGATGGTGTTGATGCAGTAATTCCAGGTGGTAAACGAAAAGAACGCATCCGCGAAAACGTGCAAGCAAGTAAAATAGGTTTATCTAAGGAAGAATTAAACACCCTTGAAGATATTTTAAGCAGCTACTAAGGGAAGCCTTCACTGAAATGAAGTGGATGCATTAGATATCAGCGTGTGCATTGCAGATATCAGTGTTTTTCTCCGATGTATAAGCACGTTCTCTAAATATATCAGCGTATTTTCATTTATTTCAGTACCTTCTTAAACTTTCTTATCTATCAAAAGAGCTCAGAATAATGAATCTGAGCTCTTTTGCTGTTTATGCTATTCATTTACTATGCTTGCTTTTTGCTGTAATACAGGTACTTGCTTTTTCGATGGAATCATATTAAATACGATATTCAATATAATTGCTGTTACACTTCCAGCAACAATACCGTTGCTTGTCAAAATTTGAATGCTTGATGGCAATTGTGCAAATAACTCTGGTACAACCGTTACGCCCAGCCCCATGCCAACAGAACATGCAATAATCATCGAGTTGCCTGGTGATTTAGAAATCTCGCTGCTTAACATTTTAATTCCTTGCGAGATAACCATGCCGAACATGGCAACCATTGCTCCACCTAGTACAGAGGAAGGAATAATTGTTGTTAAGGCAGCTACTTTTGGGATTAAACCTAAACCAATTAACATAAAAGCAGCAGCAAAAATAACTTTACGGGATTTAACTCCGCTCATTTGCATTAAACCGACATTTTGTGAAAATGCAGTGTATTGGAAAGCATTAAAGATTCCACCAAATAAAATAGCAATCCCTTCTGCACGATAGCCTTTTGCTAAATCTTTTTCCACTAGCTTCTTACCTGTAATATCACTTACTGCGAAATAAACACCAGTTGACTCAACAAGTGACACCATTGCAACTAAAGTCATCGTAATAATTGCAGACCATTCAAAAGTTGGAGTTCCGAAATAGAAGGGTTGGATCATGTGAAAGTATGATGCATCCGCTACTGCGTCAAAGCTTACTTTACCCATGAAGCTTGCCGCAATTATCCCTGCAACAAGCCCTAATAAAATCGAGATCGAACGCATAAAGCCTTTTGAAAATCGGTAGATCAAAACAATAAGAATTAATGTGCCAAAGCCTAATGAAATATTTGTTAACGAACCAAAGTCAGCAGCACCTTGGCCACCGCCCAGATTATTGATTGCAACGGGAATTAATGTAATCCCAATTGTTGTTACAACTGTTCCCGTTACAATTGGCGGGAAAAACCGAACGAGTTTACCAAAGAAAGTCGCAATCAAAACAACAAATACACCGGATGCAATAATCGCACCATAAATTGCAGAAATCCCGTACTGAGCTCCAATTGCAATCATTGGTCCAACAGCTGTAAACGTACAGCCAAGCACAACTGGCAAGCCAATTCCAAAGAATCGATTGCTGACTACCTGTAATAATGTTGCAATTCCACACATTAAGATATCAATTGCAACAAGATATGTTAATTGCTCTGCTGTAAGCCCTAATGCATCACCAACAATTAGTGGTACTAGAATTGCACCTGCGTACATTGCTAAAACATGTTGAATTCCTAATGCGGTTGTTTTCATTTTGAAGTATCCTCCCTAAATGTCACTTTTCCATCTATTAGTGAATCGATAATCGCCAATGATTCTACACGAATGCCTCGTTGGCGGATGACATTGCCACCGTTTTGGAATCCCTTTTCAATTACGATTCCAACCCCTGCACAATCTGCCTCTGCTTGCTTGACAATATCGATTAGCCCAAGTGCTGCTTGTCCATTTGCGAGAAAATCATCAATTACAAGGACGACATCATCTTTTGATAAATAAGAATTAGATACTGATATTTCGTTGGTTTCATTTTTAGTAAAGGAATGGACCTTCGCGGAATACAGTTGATCTACTAATGTAAGCGATTTGCGCTTCCTTGCAAATACGACAGGAACCCCTAAGTTTAAGCCTGCCATAACAGAAGGCGCGATACCTGACGATTCAATCGTTAGAATCTTAGTAATTCCTGCATCTGCAAATAGAGCAGCAAATTCCTCACCAATATATTTCATTAATTCTGGATCAATTTGGTGATTCAAAAATGAGTCAACCTTTAGAACAGAATCAGATAATACTTTTCCTACAGCGATAATCTTCTGTTGTAATAAATTCATTCTTTTCCCCTTTCTACGCTAAGGGACAACAAAAAAGTCCCAAAAACGTTCTCCATTCATACCATGAGGGGAGCAATGTTTTCGAGACTTTAAAATCGAAATAAAAAACGAAAGAATTATCCTAAAAATAATAGAATATATCCAATCATTACGTTGCTTCTCATAGTCGGTTTATTTACGGTAAACCGGTAGAAACTTGCAGGCCATATCCCTGCGATTATATGAAAATATTATTCAATTAGAATGTTAATAGTATAGCATGGAATGATTGAAATTCAATAACTTGCCTAAATGAAAAACCATTCAAATAATTACGAAATCATCAATATTTAGATTATGATTATTCCACTTACTCCCCCACATAACGTTAGTAAAATGAATCGGTGGATCTTCTTGCACAAAGAGCTGCAATAACCAGCACTATTCCCACTCTAAAAATTCGAGACGATTTCCAAACGGATCGTTCATATAAAATCGCTCTGCACCTGGCAGTTTATTATCTTCAGTATAAGCAACATTTTCTGTTCTTAAATATGCTTTCATTTCTTCTAGATTAATCACTCGAAATGCCGGATGTGCTTTCTTAGCAGCTTTAAACGGCTCTTCGATGCCAATGTGAAGTTGAATTTGTCCTGCCTGGAACCAGACTCCTCCATTTTTTTGTAATGACTCTGGCTTTTGTAATTCTTGAAAGCCTAATAATCCCTTATAAAATTCACGTGCTTTCTCTTCACTTCCTGCAGGAGCCGCTAATTGTACATGATCAATTGATTCGTATTGAAAATACATCCTACCCCTCCTTTATATTTTCATAATACCTCACTATTTTGGATAAATATAATAGCAATTTGTAATCTGTTTTTAAAACGTTTACTTATAGCTCCTTAACCAAGGTCCAAATAACAGCAAAAAACCAGCCTCTAAATAGAAGCTGGTTAAATTATATATGTAGCACAGGCCACGGGTGCCGTATTATGCTAATAAAAAGTTTTAAACCACCACTTCGCAAAGTGGGTGTTCGCAGAAACCTTCCTGTCTTCCGCTACTTTGGCGGCCCGACATTCCAATTCCGATGTAAAACTCCCTATCCAATCATTAGAGGTTAAAACTTAATTAAATACGTACATCGTAGCTTGTAGATATATACTACACCTTAATCCCTTATAATGCAATAGTCATGATTTACCATATTAATTTATGGTTCGTTGAATCGCTAAATCTTCGTATTTTTCTTCTTCGCACGCTGTTCAAGTTGAGATTTTGGCGCTTGGTCTACCTCATCTTCGGACAAACCTTGAGGATTCACACTTGTGTTTAACCGTTTTTTGCTCCAGTTATTATTTTTACTACTCACTTCAAACACCTCCATTACTATTGTTTCTAAAATTAATCTTTATATTCCATCACATTACAATATCCTTATTTTCAATACTAATTCTCTTTCTTTAATAAAAATTTAAGCTAACAATAGAAATCGATGACAGTGAATAACCTTGATTCGCTGACGTAATAGGTAAGCAAAAAAGGGCTTATTTCGCAGCCCAGTTAACACCTTATTGTTTCCCAAAATTTTCATATCTGTCCCTCAATGAACGTTTCAATACCTTCCCACTTGGATTTTTTGGCAGTACTTCTGTAAATTCAACCAATTTTGGAATCTTAAATTTTGAGAGTTTGACTTTACAAAATTCAATGACATCCTCTTCCATTAATGTGTATCCATTTTTTAGAACAATAATTGCTGCAATAGTTTCAATCCAATATGCATCTGGGATGCTGATTACTGCAACCTCCGATACGCCTTCCATTTGATAGACTACTTCTTCAACTTCCCTGCTTGATACATTTACACCGCCAGTGTTTATCATATCCTTTTTCCGGTCAACAATTGTAATATACCCATCTTTATCCATTACACCTAAATCACCACTATGGAACCAGCCTCCGCGAAAAGCTTCTGCTGTTTTTTCAGGATCGTGTAAATAACCTTTCATTGCGTGAGGAGTGCGATGGACAATTTCACCAATTTCTCCTCTTGGCACTTCATTATCCTGGTCATCAAATATTTTCGTTTGAACATTTAATACAGGCTGTCCTGCTGAGCCTAATTTGGTTAATTGATCTTCTGGCTGTAAAACCGTAACGAGCGGTGCTACTTCCGTTTGACCATAACAATTCCATAACTTCGCATTTGGTAATCGCTCACTCAGCTCTTTAATAACTTCCATTGGCATAATCGCTGCACCATAATAGCATTTTCTTAAAGTCGATAAATTACGTCTATCAAAATCGGGATGCCGCAGTAAAGCAATCCAAACCGTTGGCGGACAGAATAGCTGTGTTGCACCCTCTTGTTCGATCGTTTTCAAAATAAGTTCAGGACTTGCTGCAGGTAAAATAATTCCACTCGACCCAACGTAAACACTTGGCCCTAAAAACACATGAAGCTGGGCGCTATGGTACAGAGGCAAAGCATGAATTGCAACATCATCCTTATTCATATTTGCATCTATTATTGTACTCACATATTCACTTATAATACTTTTATGGGTCAGCATTACCCCTTTAGGTCTAGATTCCGTTCCGCTTGTGTAAAGTACATGTACCAAATCATCATCAGATATTTCCACTTCAATTGGATCTGTCGATTGGCCATTACGTGCAGCAGCAAGGGCTGTCCATGCAGAAAGTTCCCCAGCATAATTAATCGGTACATCCATCAGATAACGATAATTAATTTCCATTCCGCTTGCAGCTTCATCAAGTATTGGAGCAGATTCTTCTGATGCAATAATTCCATTAGCCTCGGCATGCTCTAAAATATACTGCACATCTTCTTTGCGCAGCATATAATTTATCGGAATCATCACTGCCCCAATCCGTGCAAGCGCAAAAGCAACAATAACAAAATCCAAACTATTTTTAGACATTACAGTTATCATGTCACCCTTTTTCATACCATCTATTAGATATTTATTTGCAGTTTGATTTACCAAATCATCCAATTCCTCATAGTTTAACCGTTTTTCCTGATACGCGAAGGCGAATTTATCAGGCATACGATCTCTTGTCCTTGCCAATATATCTCCAAGTGTATTTCTTCTCGCGCGTTCCAGCAACTTACTCAATTCATTAGATACATTTGCTTTTGAGTTCATTTTTTCCACTCCTTAGAAAACTTGGTTGTCACCAAGCCTTTGGTGACAGCCTTAGTTGCACTTATGTAGTTAAGAAAGTTTTTATGCTTTCTTAACTACCAAATGAAATCAATGATGATTATCATGCTGAATTTTCTTTATTTTAGTTTATTTCAGATATCTATTCTAAGCAAGTAATATCTTTATCAACTATAAATATATATGGTAATAATTAGGAATATGATATTATTATGACAAATCACAAAGGGGATTACATATGGAAGGTGGATATTTTGTAGGTTGGGGCACATTAGCATTGATTAATGCAGGATTGGCACAGGGGAAAAACAGGAGCGGTCTAAATTGGTTTCTTCTATCTTTATTTACCGGTCCGCTGGCAACGTTTATCTTGTTATTCGTTGAAAAAAGGTACTATGAGTAACCCAAGTCCTGATTTTGTATTTCTAGACTTGGGTTACTTTACATCTATTTTTTACTTCAGATAATTATTTAAAATAAATCTTACTGCTCTGCTTCGCTCGATTTACTTTTGGTGGATAATATCCATGCTCATAAATTCTTCCCATTTTCATATTGCATTTCTCTAAAAGTTTATCCACCCTATTAGTTTGATATTCTTTCATCGCTTTCATGAACACTTTTGCAGCGACTCGTGCATCTTCCAATGCATGATGATGTTCGAATATAATCCCATGATGTGCTGCTAGTGTATTTAATTTATGATTTTCTAGCTGTGGCCAGGTCTTTTGCGATATCTTTACCGTACACAAATAGTCCATCTCAGGATATAATAGACCAAAATGATCTAATGTACTCCTAAGTACACTCATATCAAAACTGGCATTATGAGCTATTACTAGGTTATCATCTAAGTATTTCTTTAAGGTTGGCCAAATTTCTGCAAATGTTGGCGCATTTTCAACATCTCGTTCCGTAATCCCATGCACATAAATATTATTAGAATTAAACGGCATTAATGGGTTAATCAAGCTGTAAAATTCGTCAATAATTCCCTTTTCATTTGCAACAACAATACCGATTGCACATGGACTATATCGTTTTTCATTTGCTGTTTCAAAATCTATTGATACAAAATTCATCGGATTACCTTCTTCTTTATTATACTTTCAAACTCCAAATATTTATATTATAAGTGTACGAGATATGACATTCAATTAATTAATCGTATTTTTTAATGTATCAATAAACATGGAAATAAACCGCTCAGAATCAACATCAAGACAAATTTCAACGTTCGGCTCTTTATTCCATAAATTTCCAAAGTCACAGATCGTTTGTCCATAGCTTAATTCGCTCTTTGTTTCGATATCTACAAAGTATGATGCTGTTGTAACTAGTGTTGGATCTAAAACTACACCAACTGTTAATGGATCATGAAGGGCACATCCATTTACTCCATAATTCTCTTCACTATATTTCCGATATACTGCCGTACATTCTTTGACAAAATCATAATAATGCGTTCCCTTTAGCTTCTCAATGTCCTCACTAGTAAGGAATGTTTTCTTTGTAACATCTAAGCTGACTAGTTTTAATGGAATACCAGAATGGAAAACCATTTTCGCAGCCTCAGCATCCGCATACATATTAAATTCGGATGTTGGTAATGTATTTCCTTTTCCAGCTTCAGAAACAAGCCCACCCATTACAACTACTTGTTTGATCCATTTTGCTAATCTCGGTTCTTTCCTAAGTGCTAATGCGAGATTTGTTAATGGTCCTACCATAATTAGAGTCAGTTCTCCTTGGTGTCTTTCTGCCTGTTCAATAATAAAATCTGGAGCAAACATATCTGCAACATCATCTGAATCTACTTCAATGGAGCTTAAAGCACCACCGATTCCATCATTTCCATGCACACTATATTCATGAAACGGTTCAATCAAAATTGGACGACTAGCACCTTTATACACATTGATTGATTCCTTTCCAGTGTGTTTCAATACCTTCTTCGTATTTTTAATCACATAATCAAGTGGAACATTTCCATTTACAGCTGTAATTCCTAGTATATCAAATCGTCCACTTTCAACTGCAAGTAAAATCGCAAGTGCATCATCTATCCCTGTATCTACGTCGAGAATAATTTTTTCCATTTTTTTCTTCCTTATCTATTCGTTATTTTTTAGGAATTGTTTAACTTCTTCATCGGTAGGCATCCCACTCTGTGCACCAAGTTTCGTTACAGATAGAGCGGCAGCTGCATTAGCATAGTTAACAGCATCAGCAAGCAGGACTCCACTCCCAAGCTGGGCTGCTAATGCACCATTAAATGTATCTCCCGCACCAGTTGTATCTGCCACTTTCACTTTATGACTTTTCACAACTTTTGACTTTCCTTTTTCAAAAAACTGAACCCCTTCTGCTCCTTTTGTAAGGATAATCTTTTCGCGAATAGAATCGGAAAAAGATTGCCGCTTCATTGCTACAAGTTCAATTTCATTTGGGGTTAGAAATGTACTGCCGGTAAGAATAGCTTCTGGCAGCTCTCGGAATGGAGCAGGGTTTACAATAACAGGTATATCGTATTCATTTGCAATTTCCATTGTGCGTACAATCGCATCTATCGGTGTTTCTAATTGAACTAACACAATATCACTATTATAGATGTGCTCTCGATGCTGATCAATTAGTGTTGGCGTAACATATGCATTCGCACCAGAGGCAACAATGATGCGATTATCATGATCCGACATTATTATGCTGGCAACACCTGTAGCTACATCAGAGATCTTGCTTATTCCCTCTACATTAATCCCTTCTTGTGAAAGATTTTCCAGCAGCGAATTACCGAAAGTATCGGTTCCAACTGCACCAATCATCGTTACTTTTGCACCTACTCGTGCAGCTGCTACGGCTTGATTGGCTCCTTTACCACCTGGGTAGGTTTCAAAGCCTTCACCAATCACCGTTTCACCTTGTTTGGGCATTTTCTTTGTTGTTATCGTTAAATCCATATTCAAGCTTCCAACTACACAAACTGCTGGGATTCTTTGCATTCTACATGCACCACCTTATATGTAATAATTAATATCAGCTATTTGCACGGAATAGAAACTTTCCATTTACTTCTTTCCTATATACTTTTCCGATTGATTCCAAATAAATTAAGCGGGTGAGACAGGACATAAATGGACTAAGATAAATGATTATATTTAGGGTCCCATAAATTTCCATACATATATCGTAAGCAGATTTTCCTTCCTGCATAACCAATGCCAATACTTGCTCTAAACGTTGTTGGTGACGTTCTTCCAATTCCCCTACCCGCTCAGATAAATTATGAATTAGCTCTCCATGTCCTGGTAATGCAATGTCTGTCGGATAATCTTTTATCAGATCTAAAGAATTACGATATTCCTTTAATGGATTTGCTTCTATCCCAGACCATAGCCCAATCACAGGTGAGATTCCCTTTAGCACATGATCACCAATGACCATTATCCTTTTTTTTCGATTATAAAAGCAGTAATGATCTGGCGCATGTCCCGGAGTCCAAACCGTTTCATATGTATCATTTCCAAGCATAATCTGCTCATGATTTTCGAAAAATCCATCTGGTTCAAAATCATAGATAAAGGACTGATTTCGCATATTTTCTGGAATACCAGGTGCACCATGTGCAAGTAGTAAATCTTTAAACTCCTCCACAAATTTAGGCCTTCGATTAAGCTTCATCTCCTCGTAGCCCATTTTAGAGACAATCACTGGCACATGAATTTGTTCCTGAAACCACTTGGCAATCCCGATATGATCTTGATGTGTATGTGTCAAAACTACTTTTTCAACTTTTATTCCACTTGTGAGAACCTGGTTCCATATTTCGATTGCTTGATCAGAATAGACGCCTGTATCCACTACCGTATAGCCATTTTCTCCCTTAAACAAATAACTATTTAATTCCCCCATTCCACCTGGAAATTGAATTACTAGTTTATCGATATTTTCCGTAATATTAATCAGCATCATATTTCCTCTTTTCCATCTCCCCAAATAATTAGAAAACTAAGGTTTAACCAAGCCTTTCTGTGACAACCTTAGTTACACTTATGTAGTAAGAAAGTGTATACTTTCTTACCTACCACGTAAAATGCTTTCATTATTGACGCAATTCTATTTAATATTTTAACTTTAGTTTTGGAGAATGCAAGATTTTACAACTATTTAGTGTAGTTTAACAAAAAGTGACATAATAAAACTGGGTGCCATTTTGTTTTATGGAGTTGCACTTATGCAGATAGAAAGTTTTAACCTTTCTATCTGCAATAAGCACTTCCTTTGTCTGAGAATCTAGCCACCCATATAGTTGCAGGAATTCCAAACTATTACATTCCCTTTGTCGTTACTAGTCATTTCTACCACAGTAATCACATTGCCCGCGCCGTCGGTAATAATAGGAAACCGTACTAAGTCCTAATGCTGCTCCCCAGGGCATCCAAGAAAGCGTCGGGCCGATTGTTCCGACAATTTCACTTAAAACCATTCCCTCAGCCGGAACAAGCTGGAGTGCTACCGCCAAAAAACCAAAAGCAAAAATAAAACCAGCAGATGTCAATGCAATCGCTACTATCGATGCAGGAATAACGGCCATCAGAACCGGCACTCTCTTGCCCCCAAAGAGAGGAAACCAATTAGGAAAGACTTCTCCCCATTTCTGAATTAATCCGAGAGTTAAAAGTCCGCCACCAATACATAATCCTCCAAAGACCCATTCCGTTAAAGTTGCCATTGGATTCACTTTTGCAAAATCCTCTAACATTTGTCGCTCAACACCTAGAGGTATCCCCAATGCCCAGGAAAATCTTGTTATCGCATATGGCAGTGGAGCAATAGCCGCGGTATAGGTTAGCCACTTCGCCCATTTTATTAAAACAAATGGTTTAGCCTTTTCTTTTCTTCCACAATCCCTGCAAGCATTACGCACTTTACGCTGGTAAGAAATAACGGCAAATACCCACAATAAACCGCCAATAAGACAAGCAACTTGATTCAAAATCTGCCAGCTATAGGGAAACTTAAGCAAGAAAGCATAAGCTATGGAAGCAATTAATCTGTAATCAGTGATAAACAGTAGTAAGAAAATCGCAAGGCCCCATGAAAATACGATGATGAGCCGAGGCGGTACCATTCTCCCCCACTGCTGATGCATTGCTAAACTAAAAAATATTCCCAGAATACAAAGCACACAAAAAACGGCGCTGCCTGCTTGAACTGGCAAATAGGTGAATAAAGCTGAAAAGACCCCAGTTCCCTCCTCCTGTATAAAGGGATATCCTTTCCCGCCCAGTAACCAGTAAATATTCATGCTTCCATAGATTACGGACCAAAATAAAATGGCATATCCAATCCAGGAATACCACTTAATTATGTGTTTCCCCCGTTTGTTTTCTAATTTTTGAGTACCTATCTCCATTTGAACACAATCCTTTCTAAATGTTATTAATAGAAAGGATATACTGCAAAGATGTTCATTAAGGTGACCTCAAGTTAAAGATTTGTTTAAGTTTCAAATCTTGGATTACTTTTTTACTGCCAACATAAATGCAGGTTCCCGCTGAAGATGTGGAAATGTCCCAATCTAATTTCATTTCCTTTATCATGAGAGAAACGATGGAGAGTCCAATTCCAACACCCTTATCCTCTGATTCATGTTCAAACCCTTCTCCCTTATCCTTTATAACAATGAAGGTGGATCCATGGCGTTCAATCGTTTTAATTCCAATATATCGTCCTGAACGAGCATGCCTAATGACATTTTGAATGAGGTTATCCAAAATACTTTTGAACCAAATAGGGTCTACTTTCCATATTAGTGACTTTTCCGCTAAATCAATATCTATTACAAACCGATGTTCCTCAAATATCGGATACCATTCCGCAATAACTTTCCGGACCTCATCTAATATATCCGTTTCTTTTATATTGATTGGATGTTTACCAGCCGAGAGTAATGTATAGGATAAAAGATTATTGATCATTTTATCCATATCCCCTAATTTGTTTTCAACAATTTGCAGTGATTCATTTCCCTTAGGGGATGCTGTGGCATTCTTTGCGGAATATACATGCTGTCTAATGACCGTTAAAGGTGTCCTTAAATCATGAGATATATTTGCGATCAGCTGCTTTCTAAGATTCTCTTCCTTTTGCTCTATCTCCCTGCTACTTTTCAATTGGCTGATCATCTCGTTAAAAGCACCTTCCAGCTTACCAATCTCATCCATTTTCTTAATCACTACCTCATCTGGAATCCCCTCATCGTCAGGGCGAGACATGGCTAACTCAAGCTTGATAAGCCGTTTACGTATGTTAATGAAGAATAACCAAGAAATTACGAGAAAAGATCCGCTTACGAATAGGAAGAATGCTATAAATAAATAGTCGATAGCTAAACTGCCAATATTTGTTTTAGATATAGCCATCTGGAGGACCATTATCCCCTGCTTCGGATCATTTCCTATTAATGCAGTAGTAGTATATATATCTTGGGGTTCTCTATCTTGCAAGAACGTATCCACATAGAATTTTCTTTCTTCCATAAATTCAAGTGAATCAGCAAACGTCCAGTTTTCTGGAATACCTGCAGGCCGATCCTCAATAAATTTCGACTCGCCTTGTCCATTTATCCAAAAAACCTCAGCACCGGGATACTTATTTTTTATCGATTGAAGACGATGAGCAATAACCTCTGGTTCTTGGCTATCTAATGCAGCAGCTGACTGTTTCCATAGCTCTTCCAATTCCTGCGTATCATACAATTTATTATTAAATAGAATATTTGAGGAATAGTAAACTGCTGGAATGAGAGGAATAAGTACGAGCGCAAATAGAATAAGCAACAAATATCTAGCCATTAGAGATTGTAGGATGTTCATGATTTCATCCTATAACCAATACCACGAATTGTTTCAATGATTTGGGGACGGCTTGGATCAATCTCAATCTTTTCACGTAAATGGCGAATGTGAACCATTAATGTTTTATCCCCTTCTATGTATGTGTCTTTCCACACTGCTTCGTATATTTGCTTTTTAGTTAATATCTGATCCAAATGGTCTGCCAAATACATAAATATATGAAATTGTTTCCCCGTTAACATGATATCTTCCTTGGAAATTGAATTGACGATGCGATTTGCCTTCTGATCAATTCGTAAATGCTTTACCTCGATCGTTTCTGAGGAAATAACACCCAACCGTCTTACTAGTACTTGAATACGAGCAACTAACTCATCGGGATGATACGGCTTTGTCATATAATCATCCGCGAAGGTGAGACCCTGCAACTTATCTTCCATAGAGGTTCTCGCTGACAGCATCATGATCGGTGTATTCGGAAACTTCTGCTTCAGACGCTGACCGACCGTATATCCATCTAAACCTGGCAGCATAATATCTAAAATAACAAGGTCCGTTTTTTCCATATATTTCATAGCATCATTTCCAGAAGGTAGCCAAATAACTTCATATCCAAGATCCGTTAGAAATCCGCTTACCCATGAACCGATTTCCTGGTCATCCTCAATATGCAGAATCGTTAACTTCATCAACAGGCCTCCTCATTCATACTGATTGGAAATTAAAAGAATCGGGCTTTTGAGGTTCTGCCCGATTTTTAATTACAACTCTTGAATTACTCGGCATTCTTTGATTTAAGGGTCTTAGAGTCAGTTGCAGTTATACCTAAGAAAATAAAAGGTATTCTAAATTAATGAATTTTCAATTAATTATATTATAAGAGACGTTACGGAAACCTGCAATTGCTTTGTCCATCCACTTCAAATTTTAAAGCTGATTTTATCAGTAAAGTTTAGAAAACTTGGTTGTCACCAAGACTTTCGGTGACGACCTTAGTTGCACTTATGTAGTAAGAAAGTTAATATACTTTCTTAACTACCAAAAATAATAGATGATGTAACAAGCGTGGATATGAGGAAAACAATAATCAAGTAAAGAACTGTACCCCACCTAAATGTAGATTGTCGAACTCCTGAGGCTTGTGCATAATGAGCCGCAGTTAAACCTGCCATAATACCCATAAAAATAAACCAAGGTTCGTAAAATAGTAAGTCCCATAAAGCAAGTTTCTGAACATCTACTTCTGCAAACGCAGGGAAATCGATTGTAATAACATCGCCTAACAGGAGCGCTTTTGTAATCATCCCACTCACTCCATGCGTAAGCAAAAAAGCTGTTGCAATGAGCGTAGGAACGAGTAAAATAAGTGGATGAATCTTTGTTCCACCAATCAACGGAATCTTTAGTGGAATAATTATGCTCCAAGGTTTTATAAGTGCAATCAACACAAAACCGCAAAACATAATAGCGAGACCTGCGATGTAACTTGCCATATTAAGTAGTGCGGGATCATCCATTTTAAATGGCATACCAATTGTTCCACCAGCGGCATGATAAAACCGTACGAAAACCGCATACATAAAAGCAAATAAACAGCCAATGTATGCAGGCCATACAGATGATTTTGTAAAGCGTTCAAAGAAATTCATTCTTTTAGTTGCTGATACTTTATTGATATTTTCCTTCTGCATAAATATTACCTCCAAATTTTTAATTATAGAGTTCAAATGACCACATTTTCATTCTATCTGCCGAAAGTTAAATGAAAGTGAGGTCATATTTAAATACTGTTTAAATTTTTATATCTGGAGGAATTTTTCGCCCCCATCATGTCAGAATATCTGGCATTCTCTATAGGTTTTGGCGAATTGCTTAGTTTCACTTATGCAGCAGAAATAATACAACAAAATGACACTTAAATAATTTCTAGATAGCAGCATCTGTAACGATGATTTTATATTTTCCGATACATTAAAAAACCAGTTCTCACTATAGTTGAGAACTGGATAAATAATAACTTATGCAGGATTCAATATCCGTTGCAGAAATTGCTGTGTACGCACTTCTTTCGGTGATTTAAGAACTTGTTCTGGAGATCCTTGTTCTACAATATAACCACCATCCATAAATAGAACCTCATCTGATACTTCCCCAGCAAATTGCAGTTCATGTGTAACGATAACCATAGTCCAGTTATCTCTTGCAAGATCCTTGATTACAGTTAGTACTTCGCCGATTAATTCCGGGTCTAACGCGGAAGTAGGTTCATCAAACAGCATCAGCTCTGGTTCCATAGCTAGTGCCCTTGCAATTCCAACACGTTGCTGCTGTCCACCAGATAACTGATGAGGATATAAATCCATTTTATCCTTCAGTCCAACTTTTTCTAATAATCCTTCCGCTAATTCCTTCACTTCTGCTTTTTTACGTTTCTGAACAATAAGCGGTCCTTCTGTCACGTTTTCAAACGCCGTCTTATGTGGAAAAAGATTATATGACTGAAATACCATTCCAGATTTTTGTCTTAGCTTTAATATCTCTTGTTTGCTAATTTTCTTTTCAAAATCAAGTGTCAATCCGTCATTAAATGTAAAGATTCCTTTATCTGGCTCTTCTAGAGAGTTCAAGCAACGAAGTAATGTTGTTTTACCTGAACCGGATGGGCCAATTATGGATAATACTTTTCCTTTTTCAATGTTAACGTCAATGTTCTTTAAAACTTCATTGGATCCGAAAGATTTAGCTAAACCTTTAATTGATAAAAACACCACTATTTCCCTCCTTATTTAGCAACATAACGGTCAAGTCGCCTTTCAATTACGGTTTGTACTAGTGATAGAATAAAACAAATTAGCCAATAAATAAGTGCAGCTTCTACATATAATAACAAAAAGTCATATGTTCTTGCAGCGATTTCCTGTGCCTTCCGGAATAACTCTGTTACTAGAATGAGCGATGCAAGTGAGGTATCTTTAACTAAGCTAATAAAGGAATTCGATAACGGTGGCACAGAAACCCTTGCTGCCTGTGGTAAAACAATTCTTCGTAGTGCCGTTGTTCTTGACATGCCAATCGTCATGGCTGCTTCCCATTGCCCTTTTGGTACAGATAGAATAGAAGCGCGGATTATTTCCGATGCATATGCACCGACATTTAGTGTAAAGGCAATAATCGCACTTGGAAATGGATCAATTGTTAAACCAATTGTTGGTAACCCGTAAAAAATGATAAATAATTGCACTAAAAGTGGTGTGCCACGAATTGCAGATACATAGACAACCGCTGGTGCATTCAATAGTTTTGATTTCGAAATGCGCATCATTGCTGTTAATAATGCTAATAGCAAACCTAGAACGAAAGAGATTAATGTAAGCGGAATAGTGTACTCGATCGCGCCTGTTATCATTGGTAAAAGGGAGTTAACGAATAACTCCCAGCCCTCTGTGTTTGCAGTGATTGTATATATCATATTACTTTGTAGATACATCTTCACCAAACCATTCTTCGGAGATTTGTGCTAATGTGCCGTCTTCCTTCATTGCTTCTAATTGCTCATTGATAGCGTCCACTAACTCTTCATTTCCTTTATTAAAGACAAATGCCATATCTGAAGTGTCTTCTGCCTCCGCCACGATCTTGATTTCCTCATCACCTGTTTGTTTTACGTAATCCAAGAGAGCAAGCTTGTCGTTTACTGTTACATCTGCACGTCCCTGTTTAATTAACTCAATTGCTTGTGCCAATCCTTCTACACCTACTAGAACTGCACCATTTTCTTCTGCAATCGCACCGTAATTACTTGTCAAAGATTGTGCCGAATTCTTCCCTTCCAAATCTTCAAAGGAAGTTATATCTGTATTATCCTTGGGTACCACAACAACCGCAGACGAGTGTGTATATGGAATTGAAAAATCATAATTTGCTAAACGTTCCTCATTAATCCCAACTTGATTTGCAATTAAGTCAAAACGCTCTGAGTTCAGCCCTGCAAACATAGAATCCCACTGTGTTTCTTGAAAATCTACTGTCACGCCCATACGTTTCGCTACTTCTTCGATTACTTCAACATCATAACCAGTCAATTCATCCTTCTCATTATGGAAGCTAAATGGTGCATATACACCCTCTGTTCCAACGGTGAGTACTCCTTTTTCCATGACTTGATCATATAAATTTGCTGAATCATCTGCAGCATTATCTGTATTGCTTTCTTCATTTTTTTCATTCGAACCACAAGCTGCTAATAATATTGTTAAAATCAACATCGTTAAACCTAACATTAATTTATTCTTCATTTTTTAACCTCCAAAAGTTTCTTAAGAAATTCAAGTATAACCAATTGACTAAAATATGTAAATTTCTCTGCTCATGGCATTGCAGTAAGATTGTTAATGATTAGTATTGACCTAAAGGAAGTCTTCATTCCGATACTTTCCTTTACCCTTACTACAGTAAAATTATCACATCTCCCTTAATTTTTAGAAAAATAACTATTTTCACTTGACATTACCGATGAATCACTGTAACCTATGGAATAACAATTAAATATTTAGTTTTCTTATCCAGAGAGATGGAGGGACTGGCCCTATGATATCTCGGCAACAGACTGTTTCAGTACTGTGCCAATTCCAGAAGCGTAATGCTTGAAGATAAGAAGAGAACCTAAACACGGCGTTTAAACCTCTTCTTATCTTCATAGAAGAGGTTTTTTTATTATATTTACGAACTTGGATCAAGTTTTAGCAAAGGACGGCGTGATTTGCAATATCATGCCAATAGCAGAAAAAGTATCTGGATTTCCAGATAGATCACTCGCAATATTACCATAAAATAAACCGAAAGAAGGGATTGTAATGACTAAGACATTGGTAAAAGCACCATTTAGAGCAGATCATGTTGGAAGCTTACTGCGACCAGAGAGTATTCATAAAGCTAGAGCAAAATTTAATGAAGGGAAAATTTCAGCAGAAGCATTGCGGGAAATTGAGACAGAGGAAATTAAGCGCATCGTTGATAAGCAAATAGAAATCGGCTTAGAGCTTGTCACGGATGGCGAGTTTAGACGTAGATTCTGGCACACTGATTTCTTGGAACATCTCAACGGCGTTGAAGGTTATGTGCCTGAACATGGCTTTAAATTTGTCGATGTAGAAACAGAGAAATATGACGTACGAAATATCGGGAAAATCTCATTCAATCCAGATCATCCTCACATTAAGGATTTCATCGAGTTTAAAGAAATCGTTGGGGATAGAGCTGTAGCTAAACAAACAATTCCAAGTCCAAATCAGTTATTTAATGCGGGAATTCGTAATGAAGCTATTTACCCTGACGTAGAAGAATATGCAAAGGATATCATTCAAACATATCGTGATGCAATTAATGCCTTCTACGATGCAGGCTGCCGTTATTTACAATTAGATGATGTATATATTGCTGGACTAAGCTCACCTGATATTCCTTTTAATGACAGCAACTTATCAAGAGAATATTTAATTGATTTAGCACTTCGAGTTATTAACGGTGTATTGGAAGATAAGCCTGAAGATTTAGTTGTAACGACCCATTTATGTCGTGGTAACTATCAATCTACCTGGGCATTTGAGGGTAGCTATGAGTTAATCGCTCCAACACTATTGGCGAAGGAAAAAGTCAATGGTTTCTTCTTGGAATACGATGACGAGCGTTCAGGTGATTTCAAGCCATTAGAACATGTACCAAATGACGGTGCTCGTGTTGTACTCGGTGTCGTTACTTCCAAAAATGGCGAGCTAGAAGATAAAGAAGCAATTAAAGCACGCATTAAAGATGCAGCACAACATGTACCACATGAACAACTATGCTTAAGCCCACAATGTGGATTTGCATCAACTCATCATGGCAATAAACTAACAGAAGAACAGCAATGGGATAAATTAAAATTTATTGTAGACCTTGCGAAAGAAGTTTGGTGATAATCCAATTTAATCCGTTTCAGGTAAAATCATTTGCAACCCAACATTAAAATTAATCGAAAGAAGGAATTAACATGACAAAAACATTAGTAAAAGCACCATTCAAAGCAGATCACGTAGGAAGCCTATTACGACCAGATAATCTACATAAGGCAAGAGCAGAATTTAAGGAAGGGAAAATTTCAGCAGAAGCATTACGTGAAGTTGAAACACAAGAAATTAAACGTATCGTTGATAAACAAATTGAAGTTGGTTTAGAACTTGTTACAGATGGTGAGTTTAGACGTTCTTGGTGGCATCTTGACTTTTTAGAGCATCTAAATGGAATTGAAGGCTATGTTCCAGAACTGGGCTATACATTTAGCGATGAAGTCGAAACAGAAAGATACCATGTCCGCAATACAGGTAAAATCTCGTTCAATTCGGATCACCCTTTTGTAAAAGATTTTATCGAGTTTAAAGAAATTGTCGGCGATCGTGCTATTGCAAAGCAAACAATACCGAGTCCGAATCAATTATTTGAACATACAATCCGGAACAAAGAGATTTATCCTGATATTGAAGAATATGCGAAAGACATCGTTCAAGCATATCGTGATGCTTTAAAAGCATTTTATGATGCAGGCTGCCGCTACTTGCAATTGGATGACGTATATATCGCAGGTCTATCTTCACCAGATTACGAATTAACAGACAGTGCTTATTCAAGAGAACAACTAATCGATCTTGCACTCCGTGTTATTAACGGCGTATTAGAAGATAAACCTGAGGATCTAATTGTAACGACCCACCTCTGTCGAGGAAACTATCAATCTGCTTGGGCCTTTGAAGGAAGCTATGAATTAATTGCGCCAACATTACTAGCAAAGGAAAAAGTCGACGGCTTCTTCCTGGAATATGATGACGAACGTTCAGGCGATTTCAAGCCATTAGAACATGTACCAAATGACGGTGCTCGTGTTGTACTCGGTGTCGTTACTTCCAAAAATGGCGAGCTAGAAGACAAAGAAGCAATTAAAGCACGCATTAAAGATGCAGCACAACATGTACCACATGAACAATTATGCTTAAGCCCACAATGCGGATTTGCATCGACCCACCATGGTAACAAGCTAACAGAAGAACAGCAATGGGAAAAATTAAAATATATTGTTGACCTTGCAAAGGAAGTTTGGTAATTACCGCTAAACCAAGTATACAGATTGAAGCTGATTTATCATGGTTTCAATCTGTTTTTTCTTTCTATTGCTTATTTCAGAAATTAGATAAACTGTTAACTAGGTTTAATCTTGATTGTATCTCCTTCAGTCGTTAGAAAATGCTTCTTCATTTTCGAGGAGTCCCTTGGAAGTAGTGAAGAAGTGAAGTAAACGCACCATCCTAGCGGAGAAAATACACGAAGACTCCTGCGGGAAGAAGAGCCTAGGTGAGACTTCGAAGGGCGACAGCACAAGAAGGCTCACCAGCTCCCCGCGGAAAGCGTAGTGTATTTTCGAACGACCGGCCAGAGAATCATTGATCATCTAATTTATTTCGCAGTTTGCAGTTTATATCAACTTCGACTAATCATTATTAATATGACAACCACTTTCACATATGAATCAGTATGTCATTACAGTTATAACGAAATATGTTACTATTATACTGAATAGAAAATAAGATTTTAGGGGTGGAATATTAATGGTAAATAAAATGAATGTAGAAAGTTTCAACCTTGATCATACAAAAGTTAAAGCACCATATATTCGCTTGGCAGGTGTAACAGAAGGTGCAAATGGCGATGTCATCCATAAATATGACCTTCGATTTAAGCAACCAAATAAAGAGCATATGGAAATGCCTGCACTTCATTCACTCGAGCACCTAATGGCTGAATTAATCCGCAATCATCATAATAGTATTGTAGATTTAAGTCCAATGGGATGCCAAACAGGATTCTACTTAACTGTTATTAATCACGATAATTATAATGAAATATTAGAGACAGTTGAGAAGACATTAGAGGATGTTTTAACTGCAACTGAAGTACCTGCTTGTAATGAAGTTCAATGCGGCTGGGCTGCAAGTCACAGCTTAGAGGGTGCGAAAGAACTCGCTCGTGAAATGCTTGCTAAAAAGGATGAATGGAAAGACGTTTTTGGCGAAAATTAAATTTCATGGAATAGATCGGGATGAATCACCCTCCCGATCTATTCTTTTTTTGGTAGGTAAGAAAGTAAAAATACTTTCTTAACGAATAAGCGCAACTAAGGATGTCACCTAAAAGCTTGGTGACACCTAAACTTTCTAAAATTGAAATACCTTCACCCATTCTGTAAACTCATCAAGTGCATTTTTATCTATCTCGTAACCAATACCTGGACTATCAGGAACATGAATCACACCATTTTCAGCAATTACCTCAGGCTGAATAATATCCTTCTCCCAATAATTCGATGAGCCTGCAGTATCACCAGGTAAAGTGAATTGTGATAAAGTCGTAAGCGCTATATTATGTGCACGGCCAACTCCAGATTCTAACATTCCGCCACACCAGACTGGGATATTATGTTCCAAACAGAAATCATGAATTTTCTTTGCCTCTGTAAGTCCACCAACTCGTCCTATTTTAATATTAATAATTTTACAGCTACCTAGCTCATAAGCTTTTCTTGTATCTCCAAGTGAATGAATACTTTCATCCAAACAAATCGGCGTATGTATAGTAGATTGAAGTTTTGCATGATCAACGATATCATCATGTGCTAATGGCTGCTCGATCATCATTAAATTAAAATCGTCTAACTTTTGCAGTTGCCAAATATCTTCCCTCGTATAAGCAGAATTTGCATCCGCCATAATCATCGTATCTGGAAAATGCGTTCGTACTTTCTGTAACACTTCAAAATCCCAGCCTGGCTTTATTTTTAGTTTGATTCGTTTATAGCCTGCTTCAACATTTTGAGAGATAATTTCGATTAACTCATTTACAGTTGACTGAATACCAATACTAATACCAACTTCAATTTGTCTTTTTTTCCCACCTAATGCTTCCGCTAAAGAAATATTTTTCTGTTTTGCATAAAGGTCCCAGATTGCTCCTTCAAGTGCTGCCTTTGCCATATTATTTCCTTTAATCGGTTTAAATAGCTTGGATACTTCATCGGGATGATGAAGTTTGTTTTCCTGTAATATTGGTATTAAAAAATCCTCCATCACATGCTGATTCGTTGCTACTGTTTCTTCTGTATACCATGGTGACGAAAAGGCAACAGATTCACCGTATCCATGGTTTCCATGTACATCAATTGCTTCCGTGATGAAGAATTCCTTCTTCTGAATTGTACCAAAGCTCGTTGAAAAGGGATGCTTTAAATTCATTCTTAGTTTTCTAAGCTTTAATTGCTTGATTGAAATTGCCAATCTAAGAACCTCCTATTTTTCTAAAACGTAGAAACTTTGCTTTTTTGCTTTATCTCGTATTATATCAACTGCTTTATAGCCATCTGCAAACAATGCCTCGAATATGGTTCTCGTTGCAAACCTCCATGTTTTGGCTAGCGCGATATTCTCACTTTTTAACGTTTGGAAATCCTCTGGAAAGGCCATATACCAAACTGTATTGCTTTGATTCTCCATACAATCGAAAACATCGGTGATTTGTGGTGAACCATCTTGTTTTTTTTCTAAAAGCACTTGCGATTGCTGAATAGATAAGTCCCTTACAATATTTCGTTGATTTATTTTCCACTTAATATGAATTCGGTCTGATGGCAATCCCTGATTCAACTCATCTTCCATCACACCATAATAATTTTCTTTATACAGAACCCCTTCTGCACCTAACTTATGTAAATTCAAGTATGCATTTACGCTTTCTAAGGGATCAAACGTCCAAGTGATTATTTCGTATCCAGCTTCCTTTGCTAAATCGGCCTGCATCTGCTTCATTCTCTCACCAAGACCGCCCTTTCGATAAGCTGGTAAAATACCTAACTCGTGTGAGCATAGGTAGGCGCTTTTTCCATCAAACCCAGCAAAACTGTATAGAAAACCGATCATCTTGTTTTGATCAAATGCTCCGAGAATAATTCCTCCATTATTCAAAACAGTATATGTTTGATGAACAGGAATAGAGTCTGCCTGCCAAACAGACTCTTCTACTTTTTGCATTTCTATTAGCTCATCCATTGTTTCAAGTGGACGAATTTCAATATTGTTCATACGCTTCCTTACTCCTTTTTTTCATAAGAAGCTGCTGTACTTACCATTGCGTTTGAAATAATCTCAATCGCTTTCGGAATGACATCATGATTAAATGTCATTTTTGGATGATGCAATCCTGGTGTAAGGTCACAGCCAATTGCTAGCATTGTAGCTTTTAAATTAGGACGTTTTATTGTATAAAAATGAAAATCATCCCCACCAGTTGTCTTAATAACGGGTGCTAGTTTTGCATCTCCAACGCTCATCTTGATTGCATCACCCATAAACCGAATCGCATCTTCATCAAGTACGGCTGCAGCAACATTTGATGATGTCTTTAACTCTATTTTAATTTGATGAAAAGTTGCAAGCATCATTGCGATCTGCTCAACCTTCTCCGTTAAATACTGCATTGCTTCATTTGTTTGTGCACGAACATCGATTGAAAAGGTCGCATTGCCTGGAATAATATTTGGGCTCTTGTCCCCCGCATGAAATGTTGTCATCTTTACAGAATGAGGGAACATTGGATTTATTTGTATGTTATTCAATGATTGTATAAATTCCGCTCCAACTTGAATAGCATTTACATTTAGATGTGGTCTTGCACCGTGTGCATCTTCCCCAATAATTGTTCCTTCTAAAAATTTAGCTGCACCATGCTGAATTGCTGGAGCAAATTGACCATTTTTTAATTCTTCGATTGGTCTTAAATGCATCCCGTACAGATAATCTACATCATCAACAACCCCATTTTCTACGAAAGTCAAAGCGCCAGTCCCTTTTTCTTCTGCAGGTTGAAAGATGAAACGAAACGTTCCTTTAATCGGCTGCTTACTTTCTAGCATCGTTAATAATGTACCAATCACGATAGTCATATGTGCATCATGTCCACATGAATGATTCGCTTGAAACGAAGCATCGACCTCCTGCCAAAGTGCATCTATATCTGCACGTAAAGCAATAACAGGCTTACCCGCACCGATATCTATTACTAATCCTGTAGAATTATCGAACGTTTTTATTTTACAATCTTTCTTGCTGAATAATGATTTGATATAAGAAGTTGTTTGCACCTCTTCCCAACTGATCTCAGGATTTTCATGTAAATGTTTAAATACAGTTTGTAAATAAGGTGTTAACTTGTATATTATGCCCTTCATTTAAAAACTTCCCTTCTTATGCAATCCTGGGCAAATGATAAAAACTAAATTATAACCAAACCTTTAATGAAAACTTACTTGCATTGAGTCACCATCTTATTGTTACCATCGCATTTTTTTAACATGTATATAATAGACTATGTATCATTCCAGTTTGAAGTGCTCTAACCCTTATAAAATCTGCGAAAAGCGATGCCTATTTATTATCAGTCTAAATTATAAATATATACAGCTAAAATAACAATGGATACAATTATAGTAATAATGTAGACCCATGCTAAGTTTGGCAGGTTTTTTTTCAATGACTTTGTCTCATATTCATGCGATCTTTTCAGTTCATTTTCTATTGTATCTCCTTCCATTTCATATTGCTTTAATTTATTTTCTTCCTTTTTTAAGATTAATAGGGTTGCAATTAATGCAATTACCAAGATTACTACTAATAAAATAATAATGCCTATCCAATTTATCATAATCACACTCCTCAGTGTTTACCTGTTCTGTTCCTTTATTATAGATGATTCTGACAATTTAATCAGCATCAAATTTTGCATTCAATACTCTATTGACATATTATTTATATCTTGATTTCCCGCTTCTGAATCATATCTCGCAATATTTAAATGTAAACCTAATAAAGAATGGTTGAACAAATAAGTCTATTAAACACAAACTTATTTGCCCAACCAGCGATATACCATCTTCTTTAGAATGAAATCAATCCAATAATCCTTCACCTCTTAGATATTCTGCAGCAACATCCTCTGCTCTCTCTCCTTCAACATTAACCTTGTAGTTCATTTCTCTCATTTCGTCATCTGTTATTTTTCCAGACAGTTTGTTTAAGGCATCTGCAATTTCAGGGTACTCTCGGGCGGTTTCTGTTCTTAATAATGGCGCCCCTTGATATGGCGGAAATAACCCTTGGTCATCCTCCAGTACCGTTAAATTAAATTCCCTTAGTTCACTGTCAGTTGAATACGCATCAACTAAATTTATTTCACCAGACTGAATTGCCGTATAGCGCAATTTTGGCTCCATTGTAATGACATTTGCAAATGCAATATCATATAAATTTTGAATCCCGATATATCCATCTTCACGGTCATTGAATTCTAATGTGAAACCTGCTTTAACTTCTTGCTCAATCGGTTTTAAATCCGAAATCGTTTCAACTTGATGACGCTCAGCGAATTCTTGTGATACTGCTAATGTGTACGTATTATTGAATTCCATAGGTTCTAGCAATGTCAGATCATAGGCTTCTTTTATCCCAGCTTTTGCTTGTTCATACACTTCTTCACGATCTGTACTAACAGCAGTTTCTTTCAAAAACTCTGAGATAATTGTTCCACTAAATTCTGGATAGATATCGATATCTCCCGAATTTAATGCATTAAAGACAAAAGAGGTCTTTCCAAAGCCTGGCTCTAGTTCAACATTCAACTCTGTTTCATCTTCTATTAATAATTTATACATATTTATCAAAATTTCTGGCTCTGCACCAAGCTTTCCAGCAATAACGATTGTATCTTCCTCTTCGTTCGTTATAAATGGTAAAAGAATAATAAAAATGGCTGCCAATGCAATAATACCTGTCGACATAACCATATTTCTAAACGATAATTGCTCCATTTTACGTAGGATAAAATCAAAGATAATCGCAAGTAATGCAGCTGGAATTGCTCCAAGTAAAATCAGAGATGTATCCAGTCTATCTATTCCCAGAAGAATAAGCTCCCCTAGTCCACCGCCACCAATAAGAGCAGCTAATGTCGCTGTACCAATAATTAAGACCATTGATGTTCTTATTCCTGCCATCATCACTGGTAATGCAAGTGGAAGCTCTACTTTTACTAACCTTTTCCTTCTATTCATCCCCATCGCTGTAGCTGCTTCAACTAAGGATTGGTCCACTTCCTTAATCCCTGTATATGTATTCCTTACAATCGGCAACAATGCATAAATCACAAGTGCAATAACTGCAGGTAACTTACCAATTCCTACCAACGGAATTAATAAACCAAGTAGCGCTAAAGAAGGTATCGTTTGCAGAACAGCTGTAATACCAATAATGTATTCTGCCAATTTCGGCTTTTTAGTTAAATAAATACCAAGTGGAATCGCAATGATAACTGCTAGAAACAGTGCAATAAATGAGATTTCAATATGTTCAAGCAGTGTAGCAGCTAGCTGTCCCTGTCTCTCCTGAAAAGTAGTTAGTAAATTATTCATGTGCCTGACCTCTTTCATTCAACTGATCAGATAAATATTGAATAAGAATTTCTCTATTTATCACCCCGATAATTTCACCATTTTTTTCGACTGGAAGTTGTTCCTCCGTTGCTAGTCGCTCAAGAATCGATTTAATTGTTGCGGTTTCAGGGATCGAATCTGCTAGATTTTCGATTTTGATATCATCGCCATATGGTTTAGCGATTTTTTCTAGTTTGACTCTTTCGTTATGGAGTTTCTTTCCTTCACCAACAAAATTTAATATAAAGTCATTTGCTGGCTGATCTAATAATTCTTCAGGTGTGCCAACCTGTTCCATCTTTCCATTTTTCATAACACAAATACGATCACCTAATTTCAACGCTTCTTTCATATCATGAGTAACAAACACGATTGTTTTATTAATCTTTCGTTGGAGCGCTAAAATATCGTCCTGTAGTTTCTCTCTTGTAATAGGGTCAAGCGCACTAAATGGTTCATCCATTAAGATTATTTCTGGGTCAGCTGCAAGTGCACGGATTACGCCAATTCTTTGCTGTTCCCCACCTGATAATTCTTTTGGCTTCCTTTTACGGTAAATACTAGGATCCAATCCTACCATATCTAAAAGCTCTGTAACACGATTTTTTATTCTTTCTTTATCCCACTTAATTAACTCCGGTACTACGGCGATATTTTCCTCAATTGTCATATGTGGGAAAAGCGCAATTTGCTGAAGGACGTAGCCAATATTCCAGCGCAATTCATTAATGTCGTAATCGCTAATTCGTTTATCTGCAATATAAATGGTTCCGTCAGTTAATGGTATTAATCGATTAATCATTTTGAGTGTTGTTGTTTTTCCTGATCCACTCGGACCAATAAGAACAAAGAATTCCCCCTTTTTAACTTCTAAATTAAGCGACTTTACTGCAAATGTATCATCCTGATATTGCTTTGCGACATCTTCAAATCGAATCATTGATTAACTCCCTCATTTAATTTCTATGTAATTGGCATGATGCTATGTAACTATTACCTTTGAACTCCACTTCTAAACTACATGTTTTATATTCGCCTAAAACAGATAAATCGACCTACCAAACAATTAAGTTAATAGGTCGATTTTCAATTATCATTTTATTACAAATGCTAATATTCCGGATCATTTTACTCTATTCATTATAGCTTTGGATCATGTTTGCCATATGAGCATAGGCTCCGCCAGCTTTTAGTACAGATGAAACTAATACCGCTTCTGCTATTTGCTCATTAGTTGCACCATTCTTTTCTGCATTTTTAGAATGCACATCGATGCAATATGGACATTGTGTCGCAACAGCTACTGCTACAGCAATGATTTCTTTGAATTGTGTAGTTAGTTTTCCTTCTTTTGTTGCTGCGGTATTAAAGGCAGAATACCCTTTAAAGCCATTTGGAGCGTACTTACTTAAATTACCGAGCTGTTTAAGGTTAGATCTTGCATAAAGTACGTCTGATGCATCTGCTTCTTTCGCATTATGAATATGTGTGCTATGTGTTACAACTCCACCAGCTTCAAGCGCAGCAACAACGAATACTGCTTCTGCTAATTCTCCTAGGCTTGCACCTGCTGCTTTCGCTTTCTTCGTGTGGGAATCAATGCAGTACGGGCATTCCGTAACATGTGCAATTGATACAGCGATAATTTCCTTCTCCTTCTTCGTCAACGCGCCCTCTTGGAATACTGCACTATCAAACTCAGAGAATGCTTTCATTTGCTCTGGAGCTAAATCTTTCACCATTTTTAAATGACTTGCATGGCCTTTTTCATAAAAATTGTTTGACATCTAAATACTCCCTTTCTATCGTTAGATTAACCTTTAAAAGTAAAAATATGTTTAATCCCATTAAGTATAGAGTCAACATAACATAAATTGAAAATGGAAAACAAATATAATGCACTACAATGAATGAAAATTCACACTTAAAATTAATAAGCAGATAAAGGAATAATCCCTTATCTGCTTATCGAGCTTGCCTTATCTTCTAACTTGCCCTGTTCCTTTAATGAAATACTTTGTCGAGGTTAATGCGTGCAGTCCCATCGGTCCTCTAGCATGGAGCTTTTGTGTGCTTATACCGATTTCTGCACCATAGCCAAATTCGAACCCATCAGTGAACCTAGTTGAAGCATTGTGATAAACCGCTGCTGCATCTACATTTTGCAAGAACATTGCTGCATGTCGATCATCATTCGTAATTATTGCTTCCGAATGCTTCGTGCCATATTTATTAATATGGAGAATAGCTGCTTCAACTGATTCTACAATTTTAATACTAACCGAAAGTCCAAGATATTCTGTATACCAGTCTTCCTCTGTTGCTAATTTTGAATCAGGGAATGCGTTGTGAATAGTCCCATCTCCATAAATTTCTACTTCATGCTCTCTGAGTGCTTTAAGTAATTCCATTCCATTTTGTTCAAACCAAACGGGATGGATTAATACCGTTTCAATCGCATTACAAACAGATGGACGCTGTAATTTTGCATTTAAGACTATTTTCTCTGCCATGGTTTGCTCTGCAGACTCATCAATAAAAATATGACAGTTTCCTGCACCTGTTTGAATAACAGGGACTGTTGCTTCACGAACAACCGTATCGATTAAATTCTTTCCGCCTCTAGGAATCAATACATCCAAATAGTCGTTTAACGTGAATAGCTCTTTTGCTGTCTCTCGATTTGTGTCTTCAATTAATTGAATAGCATCCGTAGTAACACTACTCTTCTCCAAAGCACGATGTATGGAAGAGATAAGCGCAATATTCGAGAATCGTGCAGATGAACTTCCCCTTAAAATCACCGCATTACCGGTTTTCAATGTAAGTGCGGCTGCATCGATTGTCACATTTGGCCTTGCTTCATAAATCATACCTACGACTCCAAGTGGCACCCGTTGCTTTTCAATATGAATGCCATTATCCTTTTCGATCTTTTCCAGAGTGTCACCAATCGGATCAACTAGCTTCGTTACTTGGTTAACTCCATCTGCCATTCCCTGGATTCTCTCTTCAGTTAGCATAATTCGATCAAGTACCGCATTTGAAAGTCCTCTTTCTTTTCCAGTCTCAATATCCTTATTGTTTTCTTCTAGAATAAATGCTTGATCGGCAACGATTTGTTCGGCAATCAATGCTAGTGCAGTGTTCTTTTCTTCCGTTGATAAGCCTGTCATTTGATAGCTTGCCATTTTTGCTGCTTTCCCTTTTTCTAATACCTCACTCATGTCAATTCCTCCTTCATTTCTCTTGATTCTACCCATGCATCTCGATGAATGACTTCGGTCGAAGGAATCGGTATTTCCAATGTTTCTACTCCCCGCGAGTCAATGTCTAGCTGCAAATCATTTGAAGAACACTTTACTTGCCCTTTACCTAAAAATCCCTTGGTACCGAATACCTCTACTACATCCCCTTTAGTAAAGGTACCTTTTACCTCTATTACACCGGCTGATAAAAGACTTTTCCCATTGAATAAAATTGCTTCCTCTGCACCATTATCGATATAAAGCTTGCCAACAGATTCTGAATGTAGTGCAATCCATTGTTTTCTCGTATTAATTGTTCCAAAGTTATGTTTCGCAATATACGTTCCATTCCCTTTACCATCGAGCACTTCAATTAATTTATCGTCGCCGGTTCCAGTCCCAATAAAAACAGGGACACCGAGGGATACAGCTGTTTTCGCTGCGAGAAGCTTCGACTTCATCCCACCTGTTCCAACCTTCGATCCAGTTGCATCTGTCACAGCTATCATTTCATCCGTTATCTCTTTTATATAATGTATTTTCTTCGCTTCGGGATTTGATTTTGGATTTCCATCGTAAATTCCATTTATATCTGTTAATATAATCAGCTGATTCGCATGAACAAAGCCACTAACTAGAGCAGAAAGCATATCATTATCGCCAAATGTCAATTCCTCTACTGAAACCGTATCATTTTCATTAATAATCGGTAATATCCCTCGTTCTAAAAGCTCGTTAATTGTTGCAAAGGCATTTTGATAACGTTCTTGATTAGAAAAGTCTGAACGGGTTAATAAAAGCTGGGCTGGTGTAATGTTAAAAGGACTGAATTTCTCGATATACGTTTGAATAAGAAGGCTTTGCCCTACTGCTGCTGCGGCTTGCTTTCCTTTAAGGGTAACTGGTCTGGAGGAATAACCGAGACGAGCAAATCCAGCCGCAACAGCTCCTGATGATACTAAGATGACTTCATGCTTTGCCATTCTTAATGCAGCAATTGCCTGAACATGATCCATCAATTTAGCTTGATCGATTTCACCCTTATCATTTGTTAATGAACTACTGCCAATTTTGACAACGATTCGTTCTTTTGCCATCCTCCGATACCCCCAAGTCTATACTTTGCTTACTACAAAAACAGCCAACGTAAAATAAATATACAAAAAAAGCCCATTCGTCCCTTATTAAAGGACGAAAGAGCTTTACTTCCGCGGTACCACCGTTATTGAATGTATGAAACATTCCACTTTACCCCGTAACGCTAGGGAGCGCCCATGTGTTGGCATGGGACTCTGAAGGTAGGTTCTGCAGCTTGTTTATGGCGGAATCTTTCAGCTTATAAATTCCACTCTCTGGTCAAAACAACTTCTGCATACTATTCCTCATCAACGTTCAGCTATAATTGATACTATTATCGCTAGAAGTTACTAGAATGTCAATAGGTTTTGTTCTTTTTTTCTGTTATGCTTGAGTTTTCAGATAGAATACAGTTTTACTACCCTTTTAATACCTGGAGCAATACTTCTTTAAAGCCCTCTCTATCCACCTTTTCACATACACGAACATTCGGAGACTTCCCACTGCGATTATTAATATCAACCATACTGTAACCCTTTGTCAGTTCCCCTTTTGTTTCAATATCTACATAATAATGATGAGAAGAGGTCATCAGTTTTTCGTTTGCAGCAATTGCAACTAATAATGTATCAGGATGTGTTGTGCCATTTATTTTATGGACTTCTTTGTTAAACTTCATAACGACACGATTAATATCAGTGAAAAATCCTGATCTCGAAGTTGCTAATTGTTCAATTTCCTTATGATCCTGATCCGTCATTATCGAATAATTAGTACACATATCCCAGCCAACCATTGTAATTGGGATTCCGGAGTGTAGCACAATCTTCGCGGCTTCTGGATCTACATAGAAATTATACTCTGCTGCTGCAGTAATATTCCCCAATGAATTATTTGTGCCGCCCATAACATAAATATGGGGAATATCCTTCGCAATTGTTGGATCCTTCTTGATTGCCATCGCGATATTTGTTAACGGCGCAATTGCAAGCAATGCTATCTCACCTGGGTTTGCCTTCACAGTTTCAATAATAAAGTCAATGGCATGCTTTTCCTTTGGACGCTGTTTTGCTTTTGGAAAGAAGGAATCACCCATCCCGTCACTTCCATGTACATCTTCTACAGTCAAATGGCCGCCCTCATTCCAATTCAGAACAGGTCCCTCGTATCCTTTATAAACAGGAACATCATAATCTGGATTGAACACTTCGATTGTATAGAGTGCATTTTCTACCTCTTGATTAAAATCAACATTTCCCCCTGTAATCGTTACCCCTTCAACTTTAAAATGGTGGAGTGCAGTTAACAGAGCGATTGTATCGTCCCCAGCTGTATCTGTATCAATAATTATTCGCTGCAATATTAACCCTCCTTTAATTCTCTCTTGCCAAATCGGTAAGATAATTAAAGAATCGGTCACGATCTGCTTCGTATACTAATTGAACTGCTCGTCCATCTGCTGATAGCTCTGTCTTCCCTTGACTTGGTCCATCTGCATGCACAACGGATTTCACTTCTTTTTTCTTCACAAGGCCTTCATCACCAATTGTTGCTGTCGTTAAGACATCCCATAGGAAGTAGGTTGAATTCGTTTGAAAATGTACAAGTGGTGGAACCATCGCATAACATTGGCCAACGAAGTCAATTCCTAAATCTGTCCGTTCAGCAGCCCATTTGTCGCGGATATCTAATGTCAATGGCACCATGTTTGTACTTTCAAGTGCAACAAGATCAATTTTAATTTTACTATCCCAGACGACCTTTACTGCTTCAGGATCCCAAAATGCATTCCATTCAGCAGTGCCGTCATGTTCAGGTTCTTCTACATTCCCCTTTTCCAAGAATGTTCCACCCATCCAAGCAAGTTTCTCAATCTTTTCTTCAATATCCGGCGCTTCCTCTAATGCACGAGCAAGATCTGTTAGCGGCCCAACGAAGACTAATGTAACTTTTTCCTCACTATTACGAAGCGCTTCGATTAAATGCTTGTGCGCTGGTAATGTTGCTTCTTTTGTTTTTACTGGCTTAAACTCATTTAAAATAGGTAAAGCATCTACTAGAAATGCATGCATACGCCAATCCTTAGGAAATGGATTCTTCCCGCGTGATGTTGATGCCGCTACTTCAATCTCCTTGCCTTTTCCAAAACGATCGATAATTTTCCTACTTGCTGATACAGCAGGCTCTAAATAACAATCTGCCGGGATTACACCTACTCCAATCAATTCTATATCTTCCATTTTCAATAATAGAAATAAGGAAATTAAATCATCTACGCCACCATCGTGGTTTAAGTATACTTTTTTTGTCATTTACATCTGCTCCTTCACAATTCCGAAAATTCAATTTAATTTGTCTTAATATGTACTAATCTTCTCCATATTATAGAGATTTTAATAGGCGGTCAAGAAGAAATGGAGCGAAATTCATTCATTAAAACTGAAATTTCCTCAAAAGTAATAGTCGATCAGCTAAAAAAGCTGATCGACTATTACTTTTCTTTACTAAAAGATTCGAAGGCATATCATCTCTATCACCCTATTACATGAAATCTTTCCTCATTTCAAGCTTTTGATTTATATGACTCTTCCGTTACAAATCGATTTCTCGGTTTTTTTAATCCGAGATGGTCACGTAATGTCTCACCTTCATAATCCAAACGGTATAAACCTCTTTCCTGCAATATCGGAACAACTAAATTAACAAAATCCTGCAAACCACTCGGCAACAAAGGAAATTGAATCATGAACCCATCTGCTGCTTTCTCCGTAAACCAACTCTCTATTTCATTCGCAACTTGTGTTGGTGTCCCAATGAACGCGTCCCGCTTTGCAGCGCCAAAAAATCTCGTATACAGGTCGCCAACCTTTAGATCTTCTTCATCAATAATCTTCTTCATTTCATTAAATTGGCTTTGAATGCTATTTACTTCCGGAAAATCTACTTCTTTTGCAGGCGTATTTAAGGTGTATTTTGAAAAGTCTACGTTTCCCATATAGCCTGAAACAAATTTCAAACTTTCATATGGATCAATAAGATTTTGTAATGCTTCATATTTTTTAAGTGCAATTTCCTCTGTTTCACCGATAATTGGCGATATTCCATGGAAGATGTGCAACTCATCCTCACTTCTGTCAAAGTCCTTTAATTGCGATTTTAGTTTTTTGTAAAATTGCTTTGATTGTTCTATATTATCCCAATGTGTGAAAACTACCTCTGCTGTACGTGCTGCTAGTCTCTGTCCTGGAATCGATGCCCCTGCTTGAATAATAACTGGTTGCCCTTGAATCGATCTGGCAATATTTAACGGTCCTTTTACAGAGAAATACTCCCCTTTATAATGAAGTTCATGAACTTTCTCTGGATTAAAAAACTGTCCGGTTTCTTTATTGTAAACAAATGCATTATCTTCCCAAGAATCCCATAACCCTTGGACAACATCAACGAACTCTTCCGCACGTTCATAGCGATGATCATGTTCCCAGTGCTTTTCACGACTGAAGTTCAAAGCAGTTTGACCAGTAGCATCGGCAGTCGTTACAACATTCCATGCAGCACGACCATTACTTATATGATCAACAGAAGAGAATTGACGAGCAAGGGTATATGGTTCACTATACGTTGTCGAAGCAGTAGCTCCTAACCCAATTTTTGTAGTCGCAGCAGCTAAAGCTGTAATTAGTACAATTGGATCAAAGCGATTTAGTATTTGCGGATGTGATTCATGATTAATCGCCAAACTATCAGCAACAAATGCAATATCAAATTTTCCTATTTCAGCAATTTTTGCTTGCTTCGTTAATTCATCAATATCAATACTAGCTTTGGGATTTGATGTTTTATGTCGCCATGAAGAAACATGCATGCCTGATCCAACTAAATACGCTGCAAGTTTTATTTTCCTGTCTTGGGGCATTTTCATCTCTCCTTTTCCAATCTATTTTAATTATCCTGAAATAAACAAGTATCTATCATAACTTCTCTATTCTCCTTATTTGGCCGAATACGTATCTTTATAGCTGCTCAATTCTTCCAACGTTATAAAGGTTGGAAGATAGTTGCCTTTATATGTCTCCTTGATGAATTCAGCTGTTTCGTCCGATTGATAGAGTTTAACTACTTTTTGGAACGTTTCATTATCCTTTTCTTCATTTCTAGCTGCAATGACATTGATATATGGTTTTGCTGTTTTACTTTCATGAATCAATGCATCTTTTAATGTTAGATCTGCCTCTAATGCAACACCATTATTAATGACTGAACCAGCAGTGTCCTCCATGACACGCGGGGCATTTGCACTGTCTACTGGAACGATTTCTATATTTTTGGGGTTTTCTTTGATCTTATCTGCACCACCATTACCATCAAAATTATCTACTACCTTTAATATTCCCGCTTCTTGCAAAAGCAACAATGCTCTTCCCCAATTAGGGGCATCGTTAGGAACTGCAATTTGCGCCCCATCTGGAATTTCATCTACGGAATCATATTTGTCAGAGTACAAGCCAAGCGGAGCAATAATCGTTGTCCCGATTGGAACAATTTCTGAAGCCGTATTTTCATTAAAGGAATCTAGATATGCTACATGCTGGAAAGCGTTGATATCAATATCCCCTTCTACTAAAGCTTGGTTAGGGTCATATGCAGATGAGAAATTAACAATTTCGATTTCCCATCCTTCTTCACTTGCACGCTCCTTTAAATATTCCCATGTTCGCAGTTCTGAATTTCGAATTCCGACTTTTACTTTTGACTGTTCTACTTCTGCATCTATTTCATTGGAACATGCAGCTAGAAATAAACCAAGGACTAGTAGTATAGGAAAAATCCATTTTTTCATATTTCACACATTCCCCTTCCGTTACTTTATTAGTTACACCCTTCTTAACTTTCTTTCCAACCTGTTCCCTATACTTTGAATTCCTTGAACTAAAATTACTAATATAATAACGGTAACTAGAATCGTAATTGTACTAAAGCGTTGATAACCATAAGTTATGGCTACATCGCCTAAGCCCCCACCGCCAATTGCTCCTGCCATTGCCGTCGCTCCAATTAAGCCAATTGTTGCAGTAGTTATACTTAAAATTAACGAAGAAAAGGCCTCAGGAAATAAAAACCGGTAAATAATTTGAAATGGTGTCGCCCCCATTGCCTTAGCAGCCTCAATAATTCCTTCATCTACCTCTAACAGGGAATTTTCCACAAGTCTTGAAAAATATGGTCCAATATGAAGCACAAGAGGGACAATCGCCGCTGTCGTGCCAATTCCAGTTCCTACAATTAACCTTGTCAAAGGAATAATAGCTACAAGTAGAATAATAAAGGGAATCGACCTAAAAATATTAACAATTGGATTGACAATCGAAAATATAAAACGGTTTTCCAAAATATGTCCTTTCCTGGTGACAACCAACAATATTCCTAAAAATATCCCAATAATCCCTCCAAAGAAGAGTGAAACACTAACCATGTAGAGCGTTTCCCATAAGGCGTTCAAAACTAACTCTGCACTGACTTCCATCTTCCATAACCTCCTTTACCTCAATATCTTGATCAACAATAAACCGTATTGCTCGTTGAATTTCATGATGTTCACCACTAAGTTCAACAATTAAATTGCCAAATGGAATCCCTTGCAGCTCAGTGATATTTCCAAACAAGACATTGATTTCTACTTCATAAACTTTCGCTATCTTAGAAACGATTGGTTGCCCCGAATCTGCTCCAAAGAATTCAATCTTAAAGATTCGACTATGATTCTCGTATTCTTTTAATAGTTTATATACACTCTCAGGTACTTCGTCTCGAATAACAGATTTAACAAAATTTCTAGTCGTGTCTGTTTTTGGATGTGCAAAGATTTCAAAGACACTACCCGCTTCAATAACATGACCATTCTCCATGACGGCCACCCGATTACAAATTTGTTTAATTACCTCCATTTCATGTGTAATAATCAATATCGTAATTTTGTATTCCTCATTTATTCGTTGTAATAAATTGAGTATTGATTTTGTCGTTTGTGGATCTAAGGCAGATGTTGCTTCATCACATAATAATATATATGGATTCGTGGCTAACGCTCGCGCAATCCCGACACGTTGCTTCTGACCTCCAGATAACTGATCCGGATAATTCCTTGCTTTATCCTCTAATCCAACAAAGCGCAGAATTTCATGCACTCTCTCTTGAATGTTTTTCTTCTTATTTTTACTTAATATTAGTGGCATTGCGACATTATCAAAAACGGTTTTGGAGTTTAATAGATTAAAATGCTGAAATATCATGCCGATATTTTTCTTTGCCTCACGAAGCTGCTTTTCAGACATATTTGCAAGGTTTTTCCCTTCGACAATAACATTACCTGAAGTAGGATATTCTAATAAATTGACAGTACGAATGAGGGTACTCTTCCCTGCCCCACTGAAGCCAATCACTCCAAAGATATCTCCTTTTTCTACGGTTAAATTAATATCTTTTAATGCTTCAACTCTATTCTCACCGCTATCAAATACTTTTGACACTTGATTAAACTCTATCAATGTATACCCTCCTATTCTCGTAATCTATTTATTAGAATGCAGGTACTACTGCACCTTCATATTTTTCCGAAATAAAGTTTTTAACCTTTTCCGTAGTTAGTGCTTCGGCAAGCTTTTGAATCGATTCACTGTCTTTGTTGTCAGGACGAGATACTAAAACATTGACGTATGGAGAGTCAGCTCCTTCAATGATTAATGAATCTTCTAATGGTTTAAAATCTGCTTCTAACGCATAGTTTGTATTGATTGCCGATGCTTCTACATCATCAAGTGAATGAACTAAAAGTGGTGGATCAACCGGAACAAATTCTAAATTCTTATCATTTTTAGTAATGTCTTCGAGTGTATAATCACCTGATTTGGCATCATCCAATTCGATAATTCCATTTTTTGCAAAAAGCGTGAGTGCTCTTGAAAAATTGGATGGATTATTCGGAATAGCTATCTTTGCCTCATCAGACAATTTCTCAATTGAATCAATCTTTTTGGAATACACACCAAATGGCTCAATGTGAATACCTTTGACAACCACTAAATCTAACCCGCTGTCCTTGTTCACTTGTTCTAAATACGGTGTATGCTGAAAGAAGTTTGCATCTAAATCCCCATCTGCTGTCTGTTGGTTTGTTTGAATACCATCCGTAGAACTCACTATTTCCAGCTTCAAACCATCTTTTTCCAAATCAGGTGCAATAAACTCTAAAATTTCCGCATGTGGTACAGAGGAAGCACCAACTTTCAATGTCACTTCTTCATTTTCAGCAGCTGTCCCTGCTTGATCTCCGCAGCCCGCCATTACAAATAGCCCTACAGTAATAAATGCTAAAAGGAATCCTTTTTTAATCTTCATTTTTACCACTCCAATTTCCACTTATTTTTTTACCTATCTAATCTCACAGAATATCAAACCGATAGCATTTCGATAGAATACCGTTTCTGGAAAAATCCTTTGAGACATCTCTTACGAAACCCAGCTTTTCATATATTTTTATTGCATTGACCATGAAGTCGGTTGTATGCAGATACACGTGAGATTCTCCATGTACTTCGGCATTTTTTATAACTGCTTTTACTAGTTCTGTCGCAACACCACGACCTCTTGCATTTGGATGAACTCCTAGTAAACGAATGATTGGTGCTTGAATTTGAAGTTCTGGTAGTTTGTATGCCTTTTCCGCTGTCTGAAATAGCTGCAAGCTGCCTAGGATGTCATTATTAAGTTTGGCTACAAAAATTTTATCTACATTGGGATTGTCTATTGAAGAGACAATTATATTTGCATAATCCTTCCAACCTTGTGGTGTGTAATATTCCTCGTACTGTTGATAACTTTCAAGCAAAACATGACGGAGCCTTTCAATCTCATTTGGATCCAACTCATTGACAGTAATTGGGTTGCTCATTAATTTACTCATTATTACCCCCTATGCAGATGATTTTAGTAAGATTAAAAGCGAAATATGCTACTACTTGCCAACTTTCTTGTTTATGTTTGTTTAAGTGTTTGCCGTTACCTGAAGCGGACTCATTAATTCAAAAGAACGAAAGCGTTCGACTTCCCTTTGTATTGGTGTATGCAATACGAATTCGTCTATTTGATAAGCATTATGAAGCCTCGTTAATTCTTCATTCACATATGCTTGTGTCCCAGCTATTATATCTGCCTTTCTTTCTTCAATTTCAAATGGTCCTTCTGCTTGTTTTTCAAATGCCTTTACTTGGCTCTCTGTTTGCACGGTTAGTGTCCGCCCATCATGAAGATGAAGCGTAAATATCTTATGATTGATTACTAACGTCTCTGCTTCCTCTTGAGTAGGTGCTGCAAGTGCTGCCACAGCTACAATGAAATTTCCTTCACTAAAATTAATTTTATACTTATCAGAAGCTTCTTTTAACACCTTCTCATCACTATTTAAAAATTTAGCAAACACAAAATTAAAACCTAATTCAGCGGCAAACTTAGCACTATTAGCACTTCCTCCGAGCAAATAAAGTTCAGGTTTCTTTGCTGGCTTCGGTAAAGCTTGAATGCCTGATAGTAAATGGTCCTTTTCTAGAGAATCATCGATTAATTTTTTCAAAAAGATTAATCGCTCATCAAAATCTTTCCCATGATTTAATGTGCCAAACTGTAATGCTTTTGTAGATAAAGGAAATCCTCCCGGTGCCTTACCAATACCAAGATTTACCCTACCAGGAGCAAGCGCTGATAAAACATGAAAATTTTCTGCAACCTTATATGGACTATAGTGCTGAAGCATCACTCCTCCTGATCCAATTTGAATGGAATTTGTTCGTGCTAATAAATGTGCTATCAACACTTCGGGTGAAGAACCTGCCACTTGTTCCATATGATGGTGTTCCGACACCCAGAATCGAGAGTACCCCCATTCCTCAGCTTTTTTTGCCAATTTAATAGTAGATTGTAGTGCCTCTTCAGCTGATTGCCCTTCAAAAATAGGGCTCTGATCAAGAATTCCTAGTTTATTACTCATTTACTATCCTCCAATTTTTCAATTTTTGACAATGTTCATTACATCCAATACAGTGAAATTGTATTCAGTAGGGGGGTTCTTTTCATCCCCTACTGAATATTAATTGAACCAATCGGGCCGTTATTGGCTGTAAGACTCCCACTTATTATTTTCGAGTTTACTCAATTCTTGAAGTGGGAGTCTTACAGCCGGTTACACTGCGATAAATGGCAAAAGACATCCTCCCATTTCAATTTGAATAGGAAGATGCCTTTAGTTGTCTAATCGGCATACTTTATTAAATTTATATGTTTCGATAATACCTAAGAGTTGATTTTCTTTGTCTTTTTCCCTTGGACTGCATAACGTTTCTTTTCAGTTGTCTCTACCTGTGTAATTTCTCCCTCATGAACTGTAATAACTAACGAGCCGTATTCTAAATTTCTAATTGCTAAAACAATGTCTTCAATTTTTTTATTATCAATAATCGCCAAAATAATTCCCCCTTTATTTGACATAAATGATATCCATAAAAAAACCTCTTCTTATAATTGATAAGAAGAGGGAAAAGATCAAGTCCTATACCCTTCTTATCTTTCAAGCATAATGCTTGCTGGAATTGGCACAGTACCAATATGGTCTGTTGCCGAGGTATCAAAGGGCCAGTCCCTCCACCTCTCTGGATAAGAATAAAATTATTTAATTTTTATTATACTATGATGCGTTAATTTAAATGGCACCTAATTTCTACTAAATCAATTTCACTAAAAGATACTTGAAAAATCCTAAAAAATTTAATATCACATTAAAAAGCTGTGTTTAATTAGTATTCATTTTCTACATATTATCTTCTGTTTTAATATCTGTCAAGGGTGAATTTTAAAAAAATTTCCATCAAAATACCTAACTTTGAAAAGTCCGGATATTTTGATAATAAATATACGGTTCAAGTATAATAAGAGGAAAAGCTAGATTAGAGGAGAATAATATCGATGTGCTTAATCAATTTCCATTTTAACAATCATCCAACATATAAACTAATCATTGCAGCTAATCGCGATGAATTTTATCAACGTCCAACCGAATCTGCACATTTTTGGGAAGACGAACCAGAAATACTTGCGGGTCGTGATTTGGTGCAAATGGGTACTTGGCTTGGAATCTCGAAGCAAGGACGTTTCGCTGCATTGACTAATTTCCGCGATCCCAAATTAAAGGAAAACGCGAAGATATCCAGGGGCGAGATTGTTCGCCAGTATTTAGCTACAAATACTCCAACAGTAGATTTTCTTGAAATGTTAAAAATAGACCGTGATAACTACGCTGGATATAACTTAATCTTTGGCAGTGTGGATGAGCTTTTCCATTATAATAATATTTTGGGTGAAGAAAATAGAATTGGAACCGGGACCCATGCATTAAGCAATCATACATTAAACACTCCTTGGCCAAAAGTCTTAAAAGGAAAAAGGATGTTACATGACTATGTAATGAGGAATACTATTGTGAAAAACAATGAGCTATTTAAGATTATTTCCAATGCAGAGATAGCTGATGATAAAGAGTTACCGCAAACAGGGATGGGAATAGAGTTAGAAAGAATGCTTTCCCCTTTGTTTATTAAAACACCTGAATATGGGACACGCTCCTCAACCGTTTTGCTAGTAGATCATCAAAACCATGTGACATTTGCTGAACGAACTTATTTGAAAGGGGAATTTCTAAAAGAAGAAACCTACTCCTTTCAGCTGAAATGATTTCTAGAGAAATAAATTTTCATCGGAATATGTTAGTAAAGAAATGAAATAGGGGAATATTAATATAGTAGATGACTAAGGGTAACAATACTTTAAGAGATACAAGAATGTTGCCCTGTTCACAAATCATTCATCATAAGTTTGCAATATTGTCATATATAATCACGTTTAATATTGTGTTTTGAGCTACAATAAATGGATGATTGTTAATTAATTCACAAGTTGCTTGCAGTTGTAAAAGAATGATTAACTTGTACAAACGTAATTTAAGGAGGCAGATAAATTTGTTATTTGATGATCCAGTATTCGCAAGCAGATTATTAACCTTACTGACTCTTTCATTCCATATTATCTATGCGACGATTGGTGTGGGTGTTCCACTGTTTATAATGATCGCGCATTGGCTTGGAATTAAGAAAAATGACTACCACTACATAATGATGGCCAAACGATGGGCGCGAGGGTATCTCGTTACAGTAGCTGTTGGTGTAGTGACTGGAACCATCATTGGCTTACAACTATCGCTATTATGGCCTAACTTTATGGAGCTTGCGGGCAATATTATAGCATTGCCTCTATTTATGGAAGTCTTTGCATTTTTCTTTGAAGCAATCTTCTTAGGGATTTATTCGTATACATGGGACCGTTTCGACCAACGGAAACATTTCTTGCTGCTTATTCCAGTTGCCATCGGTGCAGGATGTTCCGCTCTATTTATTACGATTGTAAATTCGTTTATGAATGCTCCGCAAGGCTTTGATATTATCGATGGACAACTTGTGAATGCGAACCCATTACTCGCTATGTTCACAGCAGCAATGCCGACAAAGGTGTCACATGTTTTAGCAACAGCATATATGACTGCAGCCTTTATGCTTGCAGCAATTGCAGCATATAAACTAATTAAAGGCTCGAATCATGCCTATCATAAAAAAGCACTTCATATGACAATGAAAATAGGACTTATATTCTCAATTGCAACAGCAATAATTGGTGATTTGTCAGGAAAATATTTAGCAGAATATCAACCCGAAAAATTAGCTGCTGCTGAATGGCATTTTGAAACAGAAGAAGGCGCACCACTCTTAATGTATGGAATACTAGACGAAAATCAAGAAGTGAAATATGCGATTGAAATTCCGTTTGCATTAAGTATTTTGGCACATGGATACCCCACTGCTGAAGTAATTGGATTGGATCAATTTCCAGAGGAAGAAACGCCACCTCTTATCATTCATTATTTCTTTGATTTAATGGTTACAATTGGTGGATTTATGGTTGGGTTAGCTTTAGTTTATTGGCTTGGAATGAAGCTGGCGTGGTCGTTTGTAAAAGCGAATTGGTTCCGCTGGATTATCGTTCTTGGTGGCCCGCTTTCCTTTCTGGCAATTGAAGCCGGCTGGTGGATGGCTGAAGTTGGACGACAACCATGGATCCTTCGCGGGATAATGACCGTAGAACAAGCTGCAACATCAAGTGATTATGTTGGATTAATGTTTATTTTGTTCGCAGCCCTATACCTCGTATTAGGAATCGGAACCATTGTCGTACTTCGTAGGATATTTAAAAACAATCCTGTAGAGGCAGAGCTCAAGCGCTATGAAGTAAAACAGGGTGGTGAAACGAAATGAGTTTAGAAATATTAGGTATCTCCGTACTTTGGACGTTTCTGTTCGGTTATGTGATGCTTGGTTCGATTGATTTTGGAGCTGGTTTCTTCAATGCTTACAGTATTATTTCGGGCAAACAGCATATTTTATCAAAAATTATCCAGCGATATTTGTCACCTGTCTGGGAAGTAACAAATGTATTTTTCGTATTCTTCTTTGTTGGGATTGTAGGTTTTTTCCCGAAATCCGCCTTTTATTTTGGAACAATCCTGCTTGTGCCTGCAAGTCTAGCGATTATCTTGATGGCAATTAGGGGCTCCTATTACGCCTTTGAAACATATGGAACAAAGGGACATAAAGGATATGCATTTATGTATGGAATATCAGGACTACTAGTTCCCGCTGCATTATCTGTTGTGCTTGCAATTACGGAAGGTGGATTTGTTTCCATTGTTGATGGAAATCCTGTTCTCGATTATTGGGCGTTATTTACAAGCCCATTATCCTGGTCAATTGTTGTATTAGCACTTGCAGCAGTACTATATATATCAGCCGTTTTCCTCACCTGGTATGCAAACAAAGCTGGTGACATCGGGGCAACAAAGTTAATGAGAAAATATGCCTTATCATGGGCTTTTCCCTTAATTGTTGCTGCTGGTGGAATCATTTTTGAACTCCGTTTTCATAGACCGGGTCACTATGAACGTATGCTTGATTTATGGTGGATGTTCGGTCTATCAGCGATTCTTTGGGCAGCTACCGTCTGGCTCCTATGGAAGCAAAAAAATTACGGTATCGCTGTTTGGCTATTAATTGGACAATTCGCGCTAGCCTTTTATGCGTATGGAGTTTCACATTATCCATACCTGCTGTATCCACACTTAACGATTCATGAGGGATTCACGAATGAAGCGATGGCAATTTCTCTCGTTGTCGTATTCATTCTAGGCTTTGTCTTGCTAGTCCCTTCGATTTATTTATTATTAAAACTATTTCTTTTCGACAAAGATTATGTCGAAGGCAATAAGAAGAAAAAGGAGTGAGCTGATTGTTAAGTGATTTTTTAATATTTGCTGCACCCTTTATCGTAATATTTGCTGCAATCATTATTTCATTCTGGGCAGCTAAGAATGATAACCGAATCTCAGAAGACGAAAGTAGTAAATAAGTGTATGAAAAACTGGCAAGCGCCCGAGTCGCTTGCCAGTTTTTTTAAAATATTAATTCTGCTGTTCTGAAAGATTGAATTCTTCTTAGGTGAAACAGTTGATATAAAATACGAATTAACTTAGGATATCAAATGCTCTTGGGCCAGCCGCTCCGAAAATACACTTCGCTTTCCGCGGGAGGCTGGTGAGCCTTCTTGTGCTGTCGCACTTGAAGGCTCACCGATGCCCTTCCTCCCGCAGGAGTCTTCGTGTATTTTCTCCACTGGATTGTGTGAGAAAAAATAAATTTCTATCCCCGTATTAGATAAAGCCACAGTTTCCTCTCTCACGGCTGCTGATTGTTGCGGAAAGCAGGAAACCCCTGCTGGAATAGCAATGTCATTCGATGGAGCAGACCATGTGCCCGTGGAAAGGCAACATCACAAGTAGTTCGCACGTTATCTAAACAACAACAAACTTAACTTGGCTAGTCTTAAACTAACTTATTGCCCTAAAAACACACTCTGTTCAATCATTTTCATCTCATAGAAGTAGCCTTGACGATTCATCAACGCTTCGAAGGTGCCACTCTCAATAACTTTTCCATGATCCATTACAATAATCTGATCCATCTTCTCGAGCCCTGTCAAACGATGACTAACGAGCACAAGCGTGTCCTCATTTGCTTTTTCAAAAATATGCTGATAAATTTTCTCCTCTGTTAATGCGTCTACTGACGAGGTTGGTTCATCTAACAGCCACAATGGGGCATTTTTCAGCATCGCTCTTGCGATTGCAAGGCGTTGCTTCTCACCGCCAGATAAATTATCACCCTTTTCTAGTACAGGATCTTCTAATGTAAAATGTCCTAGATCAACTTTTATCAATGTCTCTTGCATTTCACGATCACTCATTCCATCTTTGGCAAGCTGCAAATTATCGCGAATGGTTCCATAAAAGAAGTGATTTGCCTGTAATACAACATTCGTATTTTCCCAAATACTTTCCTCAGTCAAATCATTGATAGGGATATTATTTAATAAAATCTCTCCTTGATCAACATAAAAAAGATTTAGCATCAGCTGTAACAGCGTGGATTTCCCTGATCCACTTGGACCAACGATTGCTGTTTTTGAACCAGATTCAAGCTTTAAGGAAACATTTTCTAGTGTATGTCTTATCTCATCAGGAAAAGTAAATCGAATGTTCTTTATTTCTATTTCCGGTGCATTTTCTGGCTGAACATGCTTTTTCTTATCCGCATCCTTCCTCATTGGTTCATCACGAACGACAGAAGCCAGTCGTGAAGCTGCTTGTTTACTGTCCTGCATGTGACTGGGGAATATTGCCATTGGCGTCGTATTTTCAAATACGGTAAGTGATATCATCACAAGCATTGCCAAATAAATGCCATCAAGTTGTCCGTTATAGACTAAATATGATCCGACAGCAAGCACACATACTGTAATCATTAAAGATACAAATGTATTGATTGCTTGGCTGAACAAGTTGCTAACACTTTCCCGTTCCTGTTCCTGTAAATAGGCTTCCGTCGATTTGCTTAATTGTTTTTCTTTCCCCTCTAATTGCTGATAAATTTTCAAATCACGAAAGCCATAAAGAAATTCCGTAACATCCGTAGATAATTCTCCACGACTCTCTCTGACTTTCCATTCAACTTTACTCTGACGCCATGCAAAAAACGCTGGAACAAACACTGTCGTTAATAAGAAACCAACAATTAATACGAGCGAAACTGTGAATGAAAAGAATGTCGTGAAAAAGATGGTCCAGAAAAAGATTAATAATAAAACAATTGGCGGGTAAAAGACACGTAAGAAAAAATTTTGCAATGTCTCTATATCCCCAACAATTCGGGCAAGTAAATCCCCGCTTCGATATTTCCCAAAAATCGCGGGTGCTAAAGGTTCTAATTTTTCATAAAAAGAAACACGTAAATTACTTAGCATTGTAAATGTGCCACGATGCGAAAAATACCTTTCCCCATACCTGCTTAATGCAGAAATGATACCGAGCATCTTTACAGAGGCAACAAGAATCATCAACGTGTAAATTGGCGGAGCAAGTGCCGCTTTAGAGATTAAATATCCACTCGCCGAAAACAATGCTACCGCAGTTATTCCCGCAATAAAGCCACAAATAATCGAGAGGAATATATCTTTCTTTTCTACGAACAACACTTTAATGACCATTCTCAGGTCTTTCATTGTACCGCACCTCCCCGCTGTACAGTAACCATATTCCGATATGCTAACTCAGATTCTAATAGTTCGTTATGCCTGCCAGCTGCTAGTAGTTCTCCATTTTCAACATATAGTATTTTGTCTGCATTTTTAATTGTATGGAGTCGATGGGCAACAGTAATTACCGTTGAATTTCCAGAAAGTTCTTTAATGGATGCTTGCAAGATTCTTTCCGTTTGCAGATCCAGCCCTGTCGTTGGTTCATCAAAAAGAATGATAGATGGACGCTTTAGAAAAGCTCGGGCAATGGCTACTCGCTGTTTTTCCCCACCTGACAACCCACGCCCTGCTTCGCCAATTGGTGTATCAAAACCCTGCCCAAGTGAACCGACAAGTTCTGTAAGTCCAGCTTTTTCCGCTGCTTGTTCAATTTCCATTCGTGATGCATCGATATGTCCGCCAATTGCAATATTTTCTGCTATTGTCCCTGAGAATAAATACGGGTCTTGTGAAATATAACTAAGCTGATTAAACCAATCCTTCTCCCGATATGTTGATCGATTTTTACCATTAATCTTGATTTCCCCATCAGAAAGCGAAACAAGACCAGCGATTACATGCAGGAGCGTCGATTTGCCTGAGCCGGTTTTACCGACAATGGCGATTTGTTCATACGGTCGAATAGCAGCATGTATGTTTTGTAATGCAAAAGCATTCTCGCCGTAACTAAAGCTAACAGCATTTAATTCAATTAATGGCGGTGCATCCTTGCTCAAGCTCTCTTCACCAAAAACTACCGGCACGATTGTTTCTTCAAGCTCTTTCTCTAGTTTTTTAGCAGCCCCCATACTTCCACGTCCAGTATGAAATGCACTGCCAAGATCCTTTAATTTTGTAAAAAACTCTGGAGCCAGTACAAGCATTAAAAACCCTGTAAAGAATGTAATATCTTGAAAAATAATGAGACGGATTGCAACTTCTAAGGCAATAAGCCCAATACTCAGCATAGAAATAAATTCAAGTGCTAAAGAATTCGAGAAAGCCGTTTTAAGCACAACCATTGTTGCATCACGGAAATCAAGGCTACTTTTTTTTATTGCTTCCTTTTGTTCCGCTGAACGGCCGAATAATTTAAGCGTAGTTAATCCTTGCAGCGTATCAAGGAACTTACCGGAAAATGCTGCCATTTTGTCTAATTGCTCTTCCGCTTTATCCTTTGTATTAAACCCGATAATCATCATAAATATCGGAATAAACGGTGCTGTAAAAATAATTATAATTCCCGTAAGAGCATGCTCCATAAAGATAACAACGAGGAGCATAATCGGAATAATCGTCGATTGAATCACCTGTGGAATGTAATTACTAAAATAACTATCAATCTCATCCACTGTATCCATCATGACACTTACTTTCTGGCCGGATTGTCCTTGAAGTGAAGCTTGCATTGGATTTTTTGAAAATTTATGTAAAAGAGACCTGCGAAGATTCCATTTCACTTTCGAAGCCATCTTTATCCCAGTTCTTCCGCTTAGATAACTAAATAATGTTCGAGCGAGAAGAGCGACAATTAACCATAGCAAGTATGGAGTAATCTCTGAGAAGGAATTACCTTTTAGAAAAATACGATCGACGATGATGACAAATAAATAACTTTGTCCGATAATTGCTGCGCCAGTCAGCACAGCAGAGATAACGATTAAAACCATCTTCATCCTTTGCTCTTTAGCCATCGCCATAAGTCCTGCCATTGAATTAAGCCCTCCAGATCTAAAAAACTATAATAGTGAATTCTTTCACATAAGTATATATGATGGCAGTTCCTTAAGTAAAACAAATGCAACCTCGTTAACAATATTGTCATATTGGCTAATTTGTTTGCACTCATGCAGGAAGAAAGGAAGAGTGGTCCGCAGTCCTACAGAGAAATGTAAAACTGTTTGATTATATGCAAGGATCTTAGGTCCTTGCAGTAGACTCAATTATAATTGTATTTCCGTGTAGTTACTGGTTTTGTTCGAACTAAAAGAATAACGAAGCCCGAAACAAGTGCACTTATCCCCATTGCAATAAAAGCCACATTATAATTACCACCGAAAACGGTAATTAAGTATCCAGTAATAGTAGGAGCAAGAAAACCACCAATAGTTGACCCCATATTAATAATGGCAATCGACGAGCCAATCACTTCTTGCCGTATCAATTTATGTGGCCAACTAAATAAAGTAACAAAGACTGCATTTGATGAAAGTGTAAAAATAAACATCATAATAATTGATATAGTTAAGCTATTGGTCATGGCGAAAACGATACACGCAAGTGCACATACTATAATACTAATTAGAGCGAACCGTTTATCATTCCCTTTAAAAACTTTATTGACCAGAAAGCTTGAGCTCAGTGCACCAACACTCATTAAAATTGCATTGGTACTCAATATAATACTAATTTCTTTTATACCAAATCCGAAATTAGCCTCATAGAGTGATGGCAACCAGGAAAGGTAGCCGTACAGAACAATATTTAAAAATAGTAGTGCAGCAAATAAAATAAATACATTTTTATCTTTAAATACAACACTGATTGGGACCTTATCCGCCTTTTTCAATTGTTCTCCGTTAGGATTCTTACTCTCTTTTGGAAAAAAGATAAAAATCATAATAATTGAAACAACATATAGTATGGCTAGTCCAAAATATGCATAACGCCAGTTAATATTAATTAAAGAGGAGCCTAATGTAAAAGCAAGAATTCCACCAATGCCAGACGTTGATAAGATTAATGACTGGACAAACATCTTCTGTTTAGGCTGGATGTTATTTGCTACAACTTTTGTTGAGCTTGTTGGCACTCCAGCATGACCGAGACCTGAAATTAGTCGGATAACCATCAACAACACTAATGTGCTGACAAAACCGAAGAAAATGGTTGCTATCAGAATGGTACCAATCGAAATTAATAATACTTTTTTAGGCCCAATTTTGTCAGAGAGCCATCCACTTGGAAATTGCATCACAGTGTATCCTATGAAAAACATACTCATCAATAGTCCTGATTGGCTAGCAGTTAAACTCAGTTCTGCCTTCAATGGAATAATCGCTGTGGAAATCATATTTTTGTCCATATAAGTCAATGCATATCCAAGCATAATAGAGATGATCAACATGACATTATTTTTTGGCTTCTCTTGACTCACCTATTCCACCTCTTACATTCTCTAGTTTATCTATTTAGTAATACCCTAAAAAGGTCAAAAAAAAAAAGCAATTTCCACTTCATTTTTGTATAAAGAAGTGGAAATTACTTTCTCTTACTGATAAATTTGTTAATTGTATATATAACGAGCGCAATGAGTGCATAGATAATAAATAAGACTAGAAACCCTCTCAACCCTACTACAGCATCAGCAAATTCCATATTTCCACGATTCGTAATTGCTTGTTGCAGCTCAATCGCAAATACGAGAACAATCATCCCTGTAAATGTATAAATGAAAGCGTAAATGGTAACACTCCATTTCATTTTTTCAATTAGTTTAAAACTAAAATAAACTAAAAAGAAAGTAACCATGCCAACAATCCCAATAACCCAGAAATGGAGCTCTTTATCTGTCATATGCAGACCAAACAATCCTGTTAATATATCATGAATTTCATTTACAATTTCAGCCATAAGCATGACAAAATCTCTCATGTTTTCCTCCTATTAATTAGCTCTTTTCGTTACCTTACTTTTTGACAGCAATAGCTGTTAATCATTGCACTTATCTATCATTCTAGTAGGAAACGAGAATTTCTGCAAAAGTAAAGTGCACTAATTTGGTGAATTTGGATTCCTATTATCCAACGAGTAATCGATTGTCATAATTAACTAATAGGTTGTGATGTATTAGCAATGTTGATTTCCCCAGCAGCATACAAAAATGTATAATAAAAAAGCCAAGATAAGCAATTAGCCTATCCTAGCTTTAAGATGATGGGATATGTAGGGATCGAACCTACGACCCGCTGATTAAGAGTCAGCTGCTCTACCAACTGAGCTAATATCCCGTGTATTGAAGCGACTAGATTATAATATCATATAATTACTATGAATACAATACCTTTTGTTAATTTTTTTAATAAAAATTGCAGTTTGTAAAACTTCTTACTTACATAAATCACAACAGCTTTATGATAGGCAGCTGCTGATGTTAGAAATAATACAGCTAAAATTTTGACTAGAAAACTAAGGCCTAACCAAAGCTTTTTGCGACGGCCTTAGTTTCACACACGCTTTATGAAAGTTTTTATAGTTTCCTATCAGCCAAAATAGATTTTAAACTCTTTACTTCTTCCTCTGTTAATGTTATCCCTTTTCCCATCTTTTCTTTATTCGGCGCCCAATCTCTCAGGTCATATTTCGGGTCTCTTCCATTCCAACTAACAAGGTTTAACTCCTTTGTCCATCCTTTTGATGATTCTGATAGAACACCAACTGTTTCAATAATTTCATATTTTAATTCAGCCATCATTTTTCCTCCTTCAGTGTTCGTCTTGATTTGTGCACTCCTCGCTTTTGTCGAATACAAAGACTGGCTATTATTTTCTAGTTTCCCTATAATACCATTGGTTTGTCTTAATTGTAAGCTAAACTATCATTACTTAGTATAAACTATAATGCTGGTGGTTTCCGGTGCTTGGTTCCTTGCTCATAGGAATATGCAATTTCCAGTAAGGTTGGTTCTTGAAATGCTTTTGCTGTAAATGTAATGCCAACTGGTTCACCCAGAGCAGTAAACCCAGCCGGAACATTGATTGATGGATATCCTGCCTTGGCAGTCAGTAAGGCACCTTTATAGTCTGGAAATACAATCGCATCTAATGAATGCAGGTTTATTACTGCATCGATACCTTTGTCCCTTGAGTAGATTGCGTCATTTAATAAACTCCGTAAATATAGCGGTTCCGTTAATCTGCCACTTGTTTCTTCAGCTTGCAACAAAGTGCTTTGGCCATATTTCAATGCCTTTTCACCAATTTCCTCATTTTTAGCAATCACATCTTTTAAGCTGCGGATGCCTAGAGATGGGTCGATTGTTTTCAAATATGCATTGATACCAGTTTTGAAATCATGAAGCATAACATTAATATCACTAATCTTTTCAGCGAATGAAATCTCGATTGGGTCGATTACTTCTGCCCCCAATTTACGTGCATCTTCAATAGCCTGATCCATTATCGAGATCTTTTCCTTGCTTAGTTTGGCAAAGAAAGGTTCTCGTGCAATACCAATTCGCTTACCTTGCAGTCCATTTTTATTGAGAAAAGCTGTGAAATCCGCATGCATAAGCTCATTGCTGCATGTTACAGGGTCATTGGGATCTGCACTCATTAACACATTGAGTAAAATTGCTGCATCTCTAACTGTTCTTGCCATAGGCCCAGCCGTGTCCTGATTATGGGAAATGGGAATGATTCCACTGCGACTTACTAAGCCCAATGTCGGTTTAATACCTACAATGCTGTTCTGGCTAGCTGGACTCAGTATAGAACCCGATGTTTCCGTGCCAACAGAAACGACAGCCAAGTTTGCGGCAATCGCTGCCCCTGAGCCGGAGCTAGACCCGCCAACCGAGATTTTCTGCCCGTAAGGATTTAATGTTTTTCCACCTCTCGAACTATAACCTGACGGCATGTCTTCTGCTGTAAAATGTGCCCATTCTGTTAAATTTGTTTTCCCTAGAATAATTGCCCCTGCCTCTCTCAATTTTCCGACTAGGTATGCATCTGAACTAGCATACGACTCTGCTAAGACTATAGACCCAGAACTTGTATGCATCTTGTCAGCAGTATCAATATTATCCTTTAATAACACAGGAATACCATGTAAAATCCCTCTGCTGCCTTTTGTTTTTCGTTCATAATCAAGCGATCTTGCGATATGAATTGCTTCAGGATTTATTTCGATAATAGAATTTATGGAAGGACCGGATTGATCATAATTTAAAATTCTGTTTAGGTAGATCCTTACAACCTCTTCAGAAGTAATATCAAATTTAGCTAATTTCTGCTGAAGCGCATCAATCGTTATTTCTAATAGCCATTCAGGTTCTAGAATTAATTTTTCCATTATTATTTCCCCTTGATAATAATTTATTTCTACTATAAATAAGGATTCAAAAGGAGGCTAAAAGAACCGTGTCGGCTTATGTTACAACGGCATGTAGATGCGATTTTCACCACATCGAAACCCTTGTTGCAACACCGACAATAACCCGTCTTTGGCGCCCCAAAACATCCTCTTAAACATATTCTATTTCCAGTATGTTTTTCCCTTTAAACTGGGGTAACATATCTAAATGGATAAGCATATTTATTTTCTTTTGTTCATCCATAAAGTACGCTTAGCTTAATCACAGAAATGATGAGGGATGATTATTGAAACAAGTATATAGTGATATTATTCAATATCGAGGCAATCATTATGATTTTGGATATATGCAAGGAGAAGCTCTCAAAGACTCACTTCTTTTATCAAATCGAAAAAAACAAAAGGATGGAAGGTGGCGTCATTACTTAATAAATATAGATGAAGTAACGCAGGCAATATTACAATTTGCACCAGGGATAATGGATGAGCTTTATGGACTTGGTGATGCTCTTCAATTAACCATGGAGGAGACAATTCGGGAGTTCGGTGGATATTATTTGGAATACGGCAGAAGTGGCTGTTCCATTTTTACTAGTAACGATTATTTAATTCGGAACTATGATAATGCCCCAATTACCTATGAAGGTCGGTTTGCACTTTTTCAACCGACAGATCAGGGCTATTCAATGATTGGTCCTACAATGCAAATTACAGGAAGAACGGATGGCATGAATGAAAAGGGACTAACTATGGGCTATAATTTCGTCAACAGATTAAAGTCCAGTAATGGTTTTATTTGCAATATGATTGGTCGAATTATTCTAGAGTCCTGTGCAAATGTAGATGAAGCAATCGATCTTCTTAAGGAGATTCCGCATCGACATACATTTAACTATGTACTCCTTGATAAAAATGGGAAATCCATGGTTGTTGAAGCGTCACCACGAAAGGTGACTGCATATGAGGGTAATATTTGTACCAATCATTTCGAACAATTAACAGATGAAAATCGTTACCGTATGGATGAATCAATTGAGCGACGAGAAGCAATGAATAAACAGCAGCATACAATTGTAAACCCATATACAGCGTACCAAATGATGAACAATACCGATAAGCAAGTGTTTTCAAGCAAATATAGTGCATGGGCTGGAACAATTCATACTGCTTCATATCTACCGAAAGAGATGAAAGCTTGGTTTGCCTTAGGTGGCGACCGTTTACCTCTAATTTTTGATTTTAATAAATGGCTGAACGGGGAAAAACTACAGGTGAAACGAATCAAAGGAGAACTCGATTCCAGTACGGCGTTTGTAAATGCGGAAGTTTTGTATGAGTTATCTTAGCTACTAAAATGAAATAACCCATTCCTTTACACTTTTATGTAAAAGGTTTATAGTTTTATTAATAGAAAATAACATATTATAAGGATTATTCCAATTTATAAAAAGGGTATTAATATTTCGTAATATTTAAGGGGATAAAACAATGAAAAAAACACTTACAATTGCTGGCTCTGATTCTAGTGGTGGCGCTGGACAAGCTGCTGACTTAAAAACATTTCAAGAGCATGATGTATATGGTATGACCGCATTGACTTGTATTGTAACAATGAATCCAGAAGGCTGGCATCATAATGTTACACCAATTGAAACGGATTTGGTTGAAAAACAATTAGATACAATTCTTTCTGTTGGTGTAGATGCAGCAAAATCAGGAATGCTGGGAAGTGTACCAATCATCGAGCTTGCAGCACGTAAAATTGAGGAATATAAATTAAATCATTATGTACTTGATCCTGTGATGGTATGTAAAGGTGAGGACGAGGTGCTTCAACCTGAAAATACTGACGCAATGCGCGAATTACTCCTTCCTCTTTCGCTTGTTACAACACCTAACTTATTCGAAGCAGGTCAATTAGCTGGGACAGGTCCAATCAAAACAATTGAAGGAATGAAAGAAGCAGCTGTTAAAATTCATGCACTCGGCGCTAAGAACGTAGTAATCAAAGGTGGTAAAGCTTTAGATTATGAGAAAGCTATTGATTTATTCTATGATGGTAAAGAATTCACCCTTTTAGAAGAAGATAAAATCGATACAACTTATAATCATGGTGCAGGATGTACTTTTGCAGCTGCTATTACAGCTAATTTAGCCCACGGAAAATCTGCTAAAGAATCCGTCATTGCTGCAAAAGCATTCGTGACCGCAGCAATCAAGCACGGCTTTGAGCTTAACCAATACGTTGGTTCTGTCATGCATGGTGCATATACAAAATATGGTGTAGAAGTTAAAAACTAATTAAAAGCTTGGGAGAAAGGTTTCGCAACCCTTCTCCCAAGCTTTTTTCTGAAGTATTGTTGTTATTCAATTAATTAAGCGATAAAGTGCGAACTAACTTAGACTTAGGAAGATATTTGAGTCCTCGGGCCGTCGCTCCAGAAATACACGGAGCGCACCTTAGGGGAGCTGGTGAGCCTTCTTCCCGCAGGAGTCTCCGTGTATTTCTTCCACTGAAGATAGTGTAAAATCTAGAAACAAAAGAAAGACAAACCCATTAACTAAAACGTGATTGTAGCAATATACACGAGAATCATGTGCAAGTTGCAACTATGTCTTGGTTTGAAGACACAATTGTCACTTGTTCGCATTTGATATCGATTCATCTATAAAATGCAAAAAATGATACAAAATGATCTCTATAAGAAAATAGATTTTAAACTTCCTTCAGATCGAAAGAAATTACCCGATCTGTAGCGGGATTATAAATGACGTTTCCTCGTATTTTTAGTTTTCCTTGGGGAGAATCCAATAAAAACTCATATACTTCCTTCCTTTGCTTACCTGATAGATTCACCTTCTCAATTGTTTTATATTCGGTTACTTTATAGCCTGGATATGCCGCTTGTGCGACCTCTAATAAATATTTCCCCCACTTTTCTTCTTCTAATTTTGGTGACGGAGTTATTTCAATCTCGATAATTCCAGCATCTGGATTCGCACCTAAAGCTTCAAAAGCCCTTCTTTGTAGATTAATTTTATTTGCTGGATAGCTTACAACCTGATCCACTACAGTTACTAATATTTCTCTAGGTGTTGCAGAAGAAAGATTTTTAATTTTAAGTGTCTGCCCGCAGCGATATGGCGAATTTCTGCCAACAGCCGCTGTCATATATTCATTAATCGACCAATGGATTCCGCATTGTGTTACTTGTCCACCATATGTCCATGTTGCTTGCCCTCTTACTGCCTGTTGTCTATCCTCTCGGTAAGCGGGATAAGTTTGTTGATATTTATAATAGGAATACGGTACATATTGATTTCCTGCATATTGATTCCCGTTTTGCATAAATGGATAATTTGGATACATATTTCCCCCTCCAGTCATAAGCCTGCATTTTACTATATGAAGACATGGGGTTCACTTGTTACAGAAAAGTTAAAAATGTCGACAATAATTATGTTTGCCAATTAGAAGTTTATCGAAATCAAATTTAGGAAAAAATAGTTATATATCCAATTTTAGAATGGAGTGGATGGACTTGCGGAAAAATATTTCGATCATCGGGTTGTTACTCACAATCTCTTTTCTTCTCATTGCTTGTGGTGATAATGATGAAGTACAAAATCCTGTGAACAACAATCAACAAGGTACAGAAAATAATACTAATAATAATGGTGAAAATGATAATGTAAACGAAACAGCGGAATCAGCCTATTCATTTAACAGCTTTAATTTAGAGGCAGATATTGAAAATACAGAGGACGCAATTGAGGTAGACTATAATAAGGAAATGAATGAAACGGAGGCAAGCTATGAAGATAGACTACAAGGAATACAGTTAGCTGGTGATGAAGCAATGCAGGAATTAGACAGTATTTTTTCTGGCTTTGATTTCGATAAGGATACCGCTAATGAAGATGTCTTAAGTAGCGTACTCAGTGCATTTAATGTTCCCGATGACGCGATAAATGTAGAACTTGAAATTGAATTTACTGACGGTACGGAGAAGACCTATACTCAGTGATATTGAAAAGACCTCCATTTTGCTGAGGTCTTCCCTATACTAGCTTAGGTTGTGTAACGATCAACTGCGAGTCCAACTAAATACCAATTATCTTGATCTTTTTCAAAAACGAGGATCAAATCTGCCCAGTCAAGCTCTTGCTCTGTACCTTCTACATAATAGCTGACAAAACTTGCATCAGGATATACCTCCTGGACATTTACTATCATACTCCCGCGGGTTTTAATATTGTTCACCGTTACTTCATCCGCTTTCGTGAAATCACGAATAAAAATAAATTCATTATAATATTCACTAGGGGTCATCTCAATCGGATTGCCACTGCCATCAACAGACCCCCATGTGTATGTTTCATTATCATTCGCGAAATTCCCTACTTGTTCTGCAGAGAACTGAAGATGTTCTTCTACATCAACATAAATATACGGAGAAAAACGTACGCCTTTAGCAGGGTGAACTAGATTTGCTAAACTGCTGAAATCTTTATTGCCTAGTGCATCGACAACGGCATCTGCCCGTTCGCGTAATTGTTCTTCATCACTTGCTGCTTCATCACTATCTTTTGAATCTGCAGACTCTTCCTCTACCACCTTATCAACCTCAACGGAAACTTCTTCCTCAACAGTTTGAGGGTTTTCCAATTGTTTCTCTAAATTTACTATTGTTGCTTCCAATTCCGTAATTTGCGTATCCTTTGCAGCTATTTCTTCATCTTTTGTTTCTGCTTCTTCTTCTAGCTGTGTGATTCTTTCATTCAATTTGTCTAGTTCTTCATTCTCTGCTTGTCCACCGGTTGAATCACTACAAGCAGTTAAGAATAAAAATCCAACGAAAATAACAATGAAAAGTCTTGATGTCTTCATGTTTTGCCTCCTAAGCTGAACCTATGTAAAGCGAAACTTCATTTAGTGGGGGGGTTCCTTACCTCCCCTCTAAATGTTAGTTGAACGAACCGGATATATACGAGCAGTTTGATTCCCCACTTAGCTTTCTTGACACCCCTCGAAGCCTTGAAGTGGGGACTTACTGCTCGTTACATGTAGGGAAAATTCAAACCTCTTTGATGTACTATGGTAGATCATTGCCTGCTGCAAGATAAATTTCATACCATTCTTTCCTTGTTAGGTCGATTTCATTTGCTTTGGCAATGCCCGTTAACCGTTCCGTATTTAATGTACCTACAATTGGTTGAATTTTTGCCGGATGTCGTAATATCCAAGCAATCGCTACTGCTGACTTGTTTACACCGTATTTCTCACCAATTTCTTCTAGCTTTGAATTTAGCTCTGGAAATTGTTCGTTGTCGATGAATACGCCACCGAAAAACCCGTGTTGGAAAGGTGACCACGCCTGAATCGTCATATCATGCAATCTACTATAATCGAGGATACTTCCATCTCGGTTAAGCGAATTATCATGTTTTGTGTTTACTTGAATCCCAGCATCGATCATCCCAGAATGCATGATACTAAATTGCAATTGATTGACAATTAAATCCTGTTTTATGTATTTCTTCAATAATTCAATTTGCATCGGGTTTTGATTACTTACACCAAAATGACGGACTTTTCCACTATCTTTTAATATTGTGAATGCCTCAGCAACCTCCTCAGGATCCATAAGTGCGTCTGGACGATGAAGTAATAAGCTATCGACATAATCAGTTTTCAATCGTGATAGACTGCCATCCACTGCTGCCAATATATGCTCTTTGGAAAAATCAAAATAGCCTTCGCGAATACCAGCTTTCGTTTGTATGAATATTTGCTCTCGAACAGCTGGGTTCATCCCTATCGCTTCTGCAAAGATTTCTTCCGACTTTCCACCAGAATAAATATCTGCATGATCAAAAAAATCAATACCAAGCTCTAACGCATTATGGATAACTTCGGCCGCTTCTTTTACTTCTAGCTTGCCAAGACGCATACATCCTAATGAAATGTTTGACACCTCTAAATTGCTAGTACCTAATTTTATTTTCTTCATAATGGTCACCTCTTTCCGATTATACTTGTAGTTTAGCATGAATAGCGTTATTTTGTTAGGAATATTTTTCCTTTGTATAATATCGTAATAAGTTTCGAAAACGACAGATTTGCCGATGACTATAGAAATCGCTTACATTTTGATCTTAGAGAAATTGTTTGTCACCATGCCTTTCGGTGACAGCCTTAGTTGCACTTACTTTCTTCAATACTAATAAAAAAACGCCTATATAAATATAGACGTCTTCGATCGTTTGTGGCGAGTGAACCATGTGTTCACATTCACATGTAGTGCCTTGTTCCTCGTCTTACACAAACCAGCTCATCGCTACGTAATCATAACATCTTTAGAGCAACATTACCATCATTTTTTTGAATTACTTCATACTGTGATCAAATGGATATACATTAAGCTCCTTTGCTTTCTCTAAATGATTCGTAATGATTTCATCTAACAGCTGCTCCGAATCCTTGTTCTTTACTTCGACTCCTAGTTTATCTGCAGCCTTTAGTATTTTTGCTCTTTGAATTTCCTGTTTTAATTGTTCTTGATCTTTTCCGGCAGTAAGTATTCCTAACTTCTCAGCTTCTGATCTCAAATACGTTTCCATAACTTCTTTTCTTAATTTCTTCATATCCTTGCCATCTGTTTTTATCCCCAACCTAGCAGCCATCTTTTTTATCTTTGCCTCTTTAACTTCCTTTGTTATTGTTTTAAAATCTTTTCCTTCGATATTTATCCCAAGCGTATCTGCCTTTTTCATCACCATCATTTGATGTACTTCTTTACCTAACTCCTGCAAATCTCTTCCTTCAGACTCAATTCCCAGCTCATTTGCCTTCCTTATTATTATTCCTTCATGAACTTCCTTGGTTAAAGATTCCATATCTTTGCCCTCTGTTTTAATTCCAAGCTCCATCGCATGAAGCTTTAATAATGCTTCACTTTTAAAAAAACGCTTATGTTCTTTCCCCTCATGCCAAACTATTTCGTCATACACGGTACTACCAGGATTCGCGGTAACTTGTGATGTAATCAGCAGTGTAAATACAGATACCAAAACAATAAATAGAAATTTTTTCATCATTTATCTATCCTTTCTTATTATTAACTTTGCATTTGATAGTATTACCAAGAAGAGGAAATTGATAAATGTTTTGTCTTGGTTTCGTTGTTTCGATTTCTGATCGAGGTATAGTCTGAGCTGTTATTCTAGCTCTCCTATTGGTTTATCCTCCAAAACTAAAAAACTTGCCCGCAAGACAATCATCTCCCGGACAAGTTACCTATATTAGCTATATACTTTAGTTTTTTCAATCCAATCAATATAGTTTTCAATCACCATGTCAATAAATTGAATTGTTGATTCATCTGTAAGTACACCGTTTTGATCAATCTTTTCATGCACGGAACCGACGAATACTTCATTACCTGGTAAAGTTAATGTTGATACACCAGGTGCATTCAAAATTTGACGAAGCTGCATTTGAGCTTTAACGGTTCCTAATGCACCCATTGATGCTCCCACAATCATCGCAGGTTTGTTGATCATTACTTTCTCAACTCTTGAGAACCAGTCGATTGCATTTTTTAGTACTGCAGAAATAGAAGCATTATATTCAGGTGTTGCGAATAAAATACCGTCACTATTCTTGATCTTCTCTCTAATTTCTTTCACCAATGCTGGTGGATCCATTTCATTATCTTGGTTATACATTGGAAGTTGGTCAATTGGCAAAATCTCAATTTCCAGTTTATCTGTATATCTTGCTTGCATATATTTAACAAGATGCATATTATATGAACCTTTTCGATTAGTTCCTACCATTGCTACTATTTTCAATTTTGTATTCCTCCATTTGCTAATTTTTACAACAGTATTATTAATACCAAAAACGAAAGTCAACATCAAGTAATGTGACTTACTTCACAAACTGATAACGCTATCAGCAATAGTTTTTCTATTGAGGTATAATTTTGCTCACGCATAAACATTCCCTCCCTTTTTTAGATACATTGGCTGTCACAGGCCTTTGATAGATGGTCTTAGTTGCGAAATACATCGAGAAATTATCCGAAATTTATTGTCTGCCAAAGAAAAAAAGAGCAACATCGCTCTTTTTCCTGGAAATTATTTAACTAATGCAGCTCTCAAATTAACACCGTATTCCAAATAACCCTTCAGACAAGTAAGCATATAAACCCAACCCTCTTTGTTATCAATCAATTGATTGATAAACTCTGGATTATTATCATCAAAACCTTCTTCTTGTATTTCAATAATGGTATTTGTATTATCAAACGCCGTTAGCAAAATCGTGATATGATGTCCTGAGCCATCTTGAAAGAAGATTTTTTTATTTGCTTCAATCTCTATTATTTCTATCTCTCCTTGAGCATCGTACTCGTCGTATCTTAATGTAATCGTCTTCCCTTGCACCCATCTCTCAGAACTAGATGAAAACCAAAATCCCCCAATTTTCGCAGGGTCCACAAATGCTTCAAACACTTCATTTGCAGGTTTAAATATTTTCATTTTCGTAAGATTATTCATAACTTTAACCATCCTTCTAACTTTTTACTTTCGGAAAACAATTCAACTTCTTCTAATGTCTTCTGATGAAAGCTTTCAACCTTTGCCTTTCCCTTTTTCATCAATTCCGACTGCTTATTGTAAGATTCTTTTACCCATTTCATTCCTCGCTCACCCCTTAAATTTATTTTCTATAAGGTAGTTCGCTCAGATAACAGAATAAGTAACAGACTCATTATATAATCCCCTTTAACTATCAAGTAAATTACCGTACTAGCTAATCATAAAAGAAAACGATGATACCTCAGTGCTTTAAAATTCTCGCCTTCGATGATTCCATACTCGTCCTGTTCATGGATAAATTGAAATCCTTTTGCCTCATAAAATGGTATGCCTTTTTGATTTCCTTTTGTAACGTTCACCCATTGTTCCTTCGCGCCATATTCGATTAATTCCTTGGTAACCGCATCCAGAATCATGCTGCCAAGCCCTTCTTTTCTGCGCCCTGGGTCCGTGTACAATACAAATAATTCGCCATGGTTCTCACTTATCATTCCGCCAACGCCTGCACCTATGACTTCTCCATTCTCGACAGCAACTATCCAGCCATTCCATGATTTTGAGGTTTTTGTCACTTCTTTGAGTAAGCGTTCTGGAATATAAAATTCCTTAATCATGCGTTCAATGTATTCCGTTGAAAGCAAATCAGCATATGTAGACCAATAACTTGCAGTACAAACCCACGCGATTCCATCAATATGATTTGGTCCAGCCTTTTGAATCGTTACCAATGACTATTTCCCCTTCCATTTAAATCAATCATGTTAAAACACAAAAATATTATTTCCTAAGCGAGTTATTTTCCCATTGAAAATAAGCATTATCTGAAAGTGATTTCTTAAATATAAAGTCTGGATATGGTAAAGCAAGTTTCGGTTGACTTTCCTCTTTAATAAAGACTAGGTCGGCGATTCACCATCAATCGGGGTCAATTCCCCACTTACTATATTGCATTCAAAAACAAATACACTGTACTCTACTTGATCACCGTGAGGGTATGTAAAACGAAAACTCTCTCCACCAAATATTCCTAATAACTTATTTGGCCTTACTCTTAATCCAGTATCTTTCACCAAACTGCCCCTTTAGTCTAATAACTTCAACAAAAAAGGTACTTCTCCTTCTTTAAGAAAAGCCCCCGTTTGTTGAAGAAGAAAATGACGCTATTAAACAATCGCGCCCTTTTCTTTGAAAAACTATAAAACTTTCCTAAATATCGTTAATTTCATTTACTTTAACAACTCTTGAACACTTACTATACAGTTTCTACATTTGGTTTAGAAATTGATACCTTTTTCCCGAGATGGCTATCCGGCAAATGCACCTTTCCTTTTCCAAATAAACTTTCTCTTAATGTATTTGCTTCATATTCTTTACGGTAAATTCCTCTTGATTGCAACACAGGGACGACATGCTCAATAAAGTCTACAAAAGTGATTAGCTGGTTTAGTTTAATATTGAATAGTTAATTGTTAGTTCACCAGAGGGGTTCTTCTTCATTGGAAAGTTTAATCATATAAGGATAGACACTCAAAATAACTGCTATCATAGGTATCTTAATAACGACAACCATCCACCAAGGGGAGTTTAAAAAGACATTAATAGGCAATTACAATTAGTGGTACTAGACCAATTATAGACGTTCTTTTCTTGGGCGAAGCTGTCTCATATTGTTTATTGTCACAATGTGACAGTGTTTTCATCGTTTGTCTCCAAGTCCATTTTTTACCGCATTGTTTACAAACAGGCATTTAAACGAATCCCTTCACATTTATTGACAGCCACTAAAGAACCTAATAAAATTAAACTTTTAAATTTATCTTTCGTCATTCTACTTTCTCCCCCTATTTAATAGCCTGTCCCTTATTAAATTCAACAAGAAAGAGTGCTTATCCTCCTTTAGATAAGCACCATATAGTTTAAGTAGAAATCTTCACCATCTTTTCTTTACCCTAATTAAGATTTACCTTTTTTTTCATGAATCTCTGTCTCAATCGCTTCAACATGCTCATCTTTTAGCTTTTGTTTTGGATGAGGATGAAACCAATGAATTTCTCCTTCTTGAACAAACCCTTTGAACTCGTGTCCTTGCACTTTAAGAATGACTTGGCGGCGCTCGTGTTGTCTGCCTTCAAACACTTGGTCCATTTCAATGTCATTAATCCAACTGGAAATCCCATGTTGTCCCAACAATTCGCGGATTTCGTTTTCGATTTTAGCTTCTTTTTCCTCACCTATTATTTGTTTTGGATATGGATGCATCCACGTAATTTCACCATCGTGAAAATGACCTCTAAACTCATTTTCATCAACATTAAAAGAGAATTCGTGTCTCTTATGTATTGGGTGGTCACTAAGTGTCTGTTCAACTTCAAAGTTGCTAACTTCCGGTTTTTCTACATTTTTTTTCGTCATCGTCTTTCCTCCTTATTAATCTACATATTAAGAGGATGCCCAAAATCTCAAAAAAATGACTAACGAATCATTTTGTACCCTACAAATTAAATTTTTCGAGTTTATTAAATCCTTACATAATCGATATTACTTTAAATACATTTCTTCACAAATTTTCATATATCATCATTTTATTTTCTTTAATTTCAGTTTACACTGAACAACCTAATTAAGTAAGACCTTTTATAAGGAACATCCTTTATACGTGCCCCAACAACATTACTTAAAATCAACTCTAACCAAACAACAAAATAGAATGACTTCTAAGTACAGGATTTAATTGATTGAAGGATAGAATTAAGTACCAAATTAAAACATTCTGTATTCAAAATAATGCCAATTTGGTTTCTACACAAAAAGAATCTGCCTGATATCTCATTTCCCTCACTTCTTAGATATTTAACGCTAGTAAGGTTACTTGAAGGTGATAACATGAAATTAACCTTACCAGGCGATGTAACAAGTCCAGTTTTTTGCTTTTCACATGATTTACAAGGGTTATTTATTCTCGGATCTGGCGATTGGAAAAATATAGTTCATATTAAAAATACGATTTTGCAGGATATTAAGATTTTAGAAGAAATAACTATTACAATGTAACTTATCCGAAAAATACCTAATGCAGTCAAGTGAGGAATTGGCTGGGTTTACTTTATTAAGAAATGAAACAAGCCCCTAACTGTAATTAACTAGGGGCTTTAACTATTCTCTTAATTACTTCAGAATCTGACTATTTTGGCCAGGCCATTATCACATCTCGCTTTCCTTTAAAATTTCCGATAATCTCTAAATAACAGAAAGCAAGGAACTGCTATTTACTAGATTCCTGTAAAATTCATAGCGAGTGAACGGAGAATACGAGTTCCCAATCGGTAAGCAGTTTTTTAATATTATCGTGTAAACTGTTCTGCCTCTGTAGACCCTTCCAGAGCAGTTGTTGATGATGTACCACCTGATATAACTTGTGCAACTTCATCAAAATATCCTGTACCAACCTCGCGTTGATGCCTTGTTGCACTATATCCGTATTGCTCACTGCTAAATTCAGCCTGCTGCAGCTCAGAGTAGGCAGCCATCCCTTCATCTTTATACTTTCGAGCAAGCTCAAACATACTGTGATTCAGTGCATGGAATCCTGCCAATGTGACAAATTGGAATTTATAGCCCATCTTGCCCAGTTCTTCCTGGAAATTAGCTGTCTCCTCATCTGTCAATTTGCGTTTCCAATTAAAAGAGGGTGAACAATTATATGCTAGTAATTTGTTTGGGTACTCTCGATGAATAGCATCAGCAAACATCTTTGCCTCTTCCATATTTGGCTCTGATGTTTCGCACCAGATCAGATCTGCATACGGTGCATAAGCCAATCCCCTGGCTATCGCCTGTTCAATTCCTGATCTGGTTTTGTAGAAGCCTTCTGTTGTACGCTCACCCGTAATGAATGTAGCATCGTACGGATCGATATCATTTGTAATCATATCTGCAGCATTTGCATCTGTTCTTGCAATGATAATCGTGGGTGTGCCCATGACATCTGCTGCAAAACGCGCAGCAATCAGATTTTTAATCGCATTTTGCGTCGGAAGCAAGACTTTTCCACCTAAATGACCACATTTTTTCTCTGATGACAGCTGATCTTCAAAGTGGACGGCAGATGCCCCAGACTCAATCATTGACTTCATTAATTCAAATACATTAAGCTGGCCACCGAAGCCTGCTTCTGCATCAGCAACAATTGGCGCAAACCAGTCAATCTCGTTATTCCCCTCCGAATGATGGATCTGGTCTGCCCGCTGTAACGCCTGATTGATACGCTTCACAACATTCGGCACACTGTTTGCAGGATAAAGACTTTGATCTGGATACATTTGTCCAGCCAGATTGGCATCTGCAGCAACCTGCCATCCGCTTAAGTAAATTGCCTTCAGACCTGCCTTCACTTGTTGTACTGCCTGATTGCCGGTCAACGCTCCAAGTGCATTCACATAATCCTCGGTATTGATTAAATTCCAAAGCTTTCTTGCTCCTTTGTCTGCAAGGGTGTATTCTATGTCAATCGAACCACGAATCCGGATGACATCTTCAGCGCTATATGGCCGTTCCACCCCTTCCCAGCGATTATTATTTTCCCAATCATTTTTTAATTGTTCTGCTCTTTGATTTCCCATTACGCATTTCCCCCTTTGATTAATTGTCCATATGCAGGTATGGTTAAAAACTCAGCAAATTCATCCTGTTTGATCAGATCCTGAAATATCTCTGCAGCTTTTTCAAAATTCCCTTTTTCAAATAAATCTGCCCCAAACTGTGTTTCCATCTTTTTCATTTCTTCCTTGATCATTGCTTCTGCAAGTTCTATCGTGATTTTCCTGCCATCTGATAATATACCTTTTGGATGTTTAATCCATTGCCATACCTGTGCCCGTGAAATTTCCGCTGTTGCTGCATCTTCCATCAAATTATTTATTGGTACAGCTCCCCTGCCCGAAAGCCATGCCGCAATATACTGGATACCGACATTGATATTCGTCCGAAGACCTCCTTCTGTTATTTCTCCTTCCGGAACACGGACAAGGTCTTGTGCTGAAACGTCCACATCCTCCCTTTTTTTGGAAATCTGATTCGGTGCTGCCATGCCCTTATCAAAAATATCTGTTACAAACTGTACCATTCCTGGATGTGCCACCCATGTGCCATCATGGCCGTCATTGACTTCTCTTTCCTTATCGGTAGCGACTTTTTCGAAAGCTGCCTTATTCGCCTGCACATCGTTTTTAACTGGTATCTGTGCTGCCATCCCTCCAATTGCCGGTGCATTCCGTCGGTGACAGGTTTTAATTACGAGAAGCGAATAGGAACGCATAAATGGCACCTCCATCGTTACCGTGGATCTGTCAGGCAGAATTACTTCCGGGTCAATTTGGAATTTTTTAATGTAGCTGAAAATATAATCCCATCTGCCACAATTAAGCCCTGCTGAGTGTTCTTTTAATTCATAAAGGATTTCATCCATTTCAAATGCTGCAGTGATCGTCTCAATTAGTACTGTCGCCTTGATTGTCCGCTGTGGAATACCAAGTGCCTTTTGAGAAAATACGAAAATATCATTCCAAAGTCTTGCCTCCAGATGACTTTCTAATTTTGGAAGATAAAAATAGGGACCAGACCCTCTTGCCAGCAATTCTTGCGCATTATGATAAAAATAAAGTCCAAAATCTACAAGACTTGCTGCCATCGATTGGCCATTCACCTCTATATGATGTTCCTCCAAATGCCATCCACGGGGTCTGACAATTAATACAGCTGTCTTTTCATTGAGGCGATAATTTTTTCCGTTTGATGCTTTAAAATCTATTTCCCGTCTAATGGCATCCCGTAAGTTAAGCTGGCCATCCATCACATTTTCCCAGGTTGGTGATGTTGCGTCCTCAAAATCGGCCATAAAGGTCTTTGCACCTGAATTTAATGCATTGATGATCATCTTACGGTCAACCGGTCCGGTAATTTCCACTCTGCGATCCTGTAAATCCTCTGGAATGCTTTCGATCGTCCAGTTATCCTCCCTTATGTTCTTTGTCTCGGTCAGGAAATCCAGCTTTTGGCCTTCCTTTAGTTTTTGCTGGTTCTGTTTCCTGATTTCCAATAAATTTCGCCGCCGATCATCAAAGTGATGATGGAGCTTTTCGAGGAAAACCAGCACCTCAGGGGTTAGAAGATTCTCATATTTCCTATCGTGCTTAATCTTTACTGTCTCACTTTTCATCAGCATTTCGATAACCACTCCCAATTATTGTTATAATATAGCCATATTATTTAATCACTGATATATAACAGTTAAACCAAAAAAATTAGTCTTCCTTTTTCGATAGGCAATAATCACATTCCATTGTATAACTCCTTGGATCTACTTCTTCCCCACATTCTGGACAAGATACACTTTGATATTGTTCCATTTTGTTTCCTCCTTTCTTTTGTATAACAGAATTATCATTTAATTGTTGTTATAGAACAGTATATGTGATTAGTTGTAATTATGCAACCCTTTTTTATAATAATTTGAATTTTTTATCCTATGATTCTGAGGGTACAATATCAAAGTTATGCAAAAGTGTCCTTTATAGCCCGAATTGGATTATTTTTTATTTTTGGAGTAGAAATAGAATGAAATCTATGTTCGAAGTAGAATGTATTTCAAGAAATTAATAAAGATGATAATATGGACTTCATAAAGATATTAACCGAAGATGATTGCGGTTTATCTTTTCGAATAACCGAGGCTTCCCTATGAAAAAAATATATAAAAAGATTGGAGGGTTTGGATTTGGTTACGATTAAGGATATTGCTGAGATGGCGAAAGTATCGAGATCGACGGTGTCGCGAGTGCTGAACAATTCGGGATATGTCAGCGAGGATGCTAGAATGCGCGTTGAAAAGGTGATTGAGGAAACGAAATACACGCCAAGCCAGCACGCGAAATCGTTAAGGACGAAAAAAACAAAAATCGTTGGCGTCATTTTACCCACGATTCAGACTGAGACATCAAGCAAAATCGTAACAGGTCTTGGGAAAGAATTTTCCAAGCTAGGCTATGAAATTCTGCTTGCGAATACCAACTTAAACAGGGAGAAGGAAATGGAATATCTGGACCTTCTGAAAGTGCGAAGAGTCGATGGAATTGTTCTGATTGCGACGAATACGGAACCTAAGCTTCTGGAAAAAATTAACGAAATCAACGTCCCCCTCGTGATGGTTGGCCAGTCGATCGACGGGGTGATGTCGGTAACCTATGATGACTATCATGCCTCCCGTGAGCTGACATCTTTGCTGATTGACAAGGGCCATGAGCGCATTGCATTCATTGGCGTCGACGAGACGGACCAGGCCGTTGGTATGAGGAAAAAGGGGTTCCTTCACGAAATGGCAGCCCATCAATTAGAAGTAAGCGAAGCATGGTTGGAAAAAGGAATTTTTGATATTGAATCCGGTCATGTTGCAATAGAAAAAATCCTGTCGAACAGCCGTTCCTCGAATAAAATTCCTACGGCTTTAATCGCTGTTACCGATAGGCTGGCGATTGGTGCAATAAGTTATTTGAAAAAACAAGGTATACATGTACCAGAAGACATGGCCGTTGCCGGTTTTGGGGCATCTGAAATTGCTCAGTATCTGGATCCACCGCTCACGACTGTTGATTTTCAAAATGAAAAGGCAGGCGAGCAAGCCGCCATACAGCTAATCAATTACATGCACTCGAAAAATCATTCCGAAAAAATTGTACTGGACTATAGACTAATTGAAAGAACGAGTATATAATATTGGTGAAATCGATTTCATCTATATTATATACTCATTGTGGGATCGATTCCACATATCAAAAAAGCAGCGGAGTTTGCAAGGATGATAATCATTGATTCATTCCTTGCAATAAACGTCCAGTTATTAACTGCTTAAATTGGCAGAGGATAATTTCTATCTGAAGTTCAGTTTGCTAATTATGGAATCGATTCCATAAAAATCGCATAAGCTAATATATTAGGAGAAAAGGAGTGAATTGAATGTCAGATAACAAGAATAGTAGGATTGTCGAGGAGTTGATTGCTGCAATTGGCGGAGAGGATAATATTTCCTCTGTCACTCACTGTGCAACACGACTCAGGTTTATTGTGAATGACAAAGAAAAGATTGAGAAGGACCAAGTGGAAAATATTGATAAAGTAAAAGGTGCTTTCTTTAATTCCGGCCAATACCAAGTAATTTTTGGAACTGGTACGGTTAATCAGATGTTTGAAGAAGCGGAAAAACTTGGTCTCAATTCTATGACTAAATCTGAGCAGAGTTCAAAAGCAGCACAAAGTGGAAGCAAGTTCCAGCGGGCCATCCGAACATTTGGTGATGTCTTTGTTCCAATTATCCCGGTACTCGTTGCAACCGGATTGTTCATGGGAGTTCGCGGATTACTTATGCAGGAAAACATCCTTGCCTTATTCGGCATGACACCTGATGATATCTCACAGAACTTTTTATTATTCACCCAAGTGTTAACGGATACAGCATTTGCCTTCCTGCCAGCGCTAGTTGCTTGGTCTGCATTCAGAGTATTTGGCGGTAGTCCGATTATTGGTCTGGTTCTGGGATTAATGCTTGTCAGCCCGGCTTTGCCCAATGCCTATGCAGTAGCTAGCCAAGCCGCAGAGCCAATTATGTTCTTCGGCTTAATTCCTGTAGTTGGTTACCAAGGATCCGTGCTTCCGGCGTTTATAGCAGGATTTATTGGTGCTAAGGTAGAACGCTGGGTAAGAAAAAAGACACCGGATGTTCTGGATTTGCTCGTAACACCATTTGTCACATTGTTGGTTATGATTACACTGTCATTATTCGTGATTGGACCAGTCTTCCATTCGGTTGAAGGTCTATTGCTCGATGCAGTTGTGGCCGTTCTCGGCTTGCCGTTTGGACTCTCTGGAATAATCTTGGGCGGACTTAATCAGCTAATTGTTGTAACGGGTGTTCACCATGTGTTCAACTTCCTTGAAATTCAACTCCTTGAAGCGCTTGGTAACAACCCATATAATGCGATTGTATCCTGTGCCGTTGCAGCTCAAGGCGGGGCAACATTGGCCGTGGCGTTGAAAACAAAATCTGGAAAACTGAAGGCCTTGGCATTTCCATCATCCCTTTCTGCCCTTCTTGGAATTACGGAACCGGCGATATTTGGTGTAAACTTACGCTACTTCAAACCGTTCCTCATGGGACTTGTTGGTGGAGCAGTCGGTGGTTTCTTAGCGTCAATCATGGAGCTCGCCGGAACAGGTATGGCCGTGACTGCTATTCCAGGTAGCCTTTTGTATCTGAATGGACAGTTTTTTCAATATCTATTTGTTAATATAACAGCAATTGCAATCGCTTTTGTTTTAACCTGGTTCTTCGGATTTACCGATAAGATGCTAAAAGAAGTAAAATCACCAGAAACAAAGTAAAGTAGGAGAGTTTTATGATAAATTCAAAGGAAATTTTGGATAGAGTAAATTTTTTAGTGGAAAAACATCAACCCTTGGTAGCAAGCGATCCCTATCGCTTGTACTACCATTTGATGCCATCTGTCGGATTGTTGAATGATCCGAATGGGTTTGTTTATTATCGGGGAGAGTATCATATTTTTTACCAGTGGAATCCCTTTGCAACAGCACATGGTTCCAAGTTCTGGGGACATTCTGTATCGACGGATCTTGTTCACTGGAAAGAAGCCCCTATCATCTTAGCGCCTGGCGAGTGGTACGACAAGAACGGATGTTATTCAGGCAGTGCAGTTGTTTTTGAAGACCAGATGTATGTGTTTTACACAGGAAACGTGAAAGATGAAAATGGGAAACGTGATTCCTATCAGTGCCTGGCTGTATCGAAGGACGGTATCCATTTTGAAAAGAAAGGTCCTGTGATAAATGTGCCAGATGGCTATACTGCTCATTTTCGGGATCCAAAAGTTTTCCGGAAAAACAATAAATGGTATATGGTGCTCGGCGCGCAAACGGATGCTGGTACAGGAGAAGCGGTGTATTACACATCCAATAATCTATATGATTGGAATTTCCATGGTACGCTTGCAGGAAGCGGAAAGAATGGCCTTGGGGCGTTTGGTTATATGTGGGAATGCCCTGATTTTTTTGAACTCGGCGGAACAGATATTTTAATGGTTTGTCCTCAAGGGATTGAGGCAAAAGGCTACGAATACCAGAATGTGTTTCAGACTGGCTACTTTTCGGGAAAAATAAACGATAGAGAGGAAATTTTTCAGCACGGTCCCTTTAGAGAAATGGATCGCGGGTTTGATTTTTATGCTCCACAAACTACTTCAGGACCAAATGGAAGAAGGCTTGTATTTGGCTGGATGGGCAATGCCGAAGATGAGAATTCACAGCAGCCTACAACAAAATATGAGTGGGTTCACGCGCTAACCCTGCCTCGCGAACTTAAGTGGAAAAATGGAAAATTGCTGCAGCACCCTGTTGAAGAACTAAAGTCCCTTCGAGGTAAAGAAATCAAGTTTGAGAATACCCGCCTTGAAAAGCACAAGGCGTTACGTTTTCAGGAACTTGTTTTTGAAATGATCGTCGACTTTAACAGTTTCGATACAGACTGTTTGACGATTGAAATTGGAGAATCCAAACTGATTTACTATCGAAAGGAGCAGTTATTTACCTTCCAAAGAAAGCATTTTTCAAAGCCAGGGCTAATGGAAGTAAGGCATTGTAAATTAAAGGAACTGAGAAGCATTCATATATTCAAAGATACCTCCTCAATTGAACTTTTTCTTAACAACGGAGAAGAGGTTTTCACATCAAGAGTTTTTGACGATAACAATGTGATTTTGCTGCATATAGAAGATGGAAGTGCCACATTGAACATTCAAAAATGGGATTTGAAGCGCGTTACAACCTATTAAGATAGAAATGATAGAAAAGGAGAGAAGATATGCTAAAAAATCTATTTAAGAAAAATGAGGCAATAAAAGACATCACGATTTTGGCACCAGTCAGCGGTGAATTAATTGGTCTGGAAAAAGTCCCCGACCCAGTATTTGCTGAAAAAATGATGGGAGATGGAATCGCAATCGATCCTTCAATTGGTGAAATTTTTTCACCTGTTAACGGGAAAATCATTCAGTTGTTTCCAACAAAGCATGCAATTGGCATCGAAGCAGAAAATGGTGCTGAAATTTTAATTCATGTCGGGCTCGATACGGTTAATCTGAACGGAGAAGGATTTACTGCCCATGTTGAGGAAGGAAAGAAAGTGAAACAGGGTGATCACCTGCTTAGCTTTAATCTGGAGATGATTCGTGAAAGAGCAACAGGGACGATTATCCCTATCATTATTACCAACACGGACGCCTTTAGCTCGATTAAAGCAGAAAATAAAAAACAGGTTATGGCAGGAAAAGACGCCATCCTGTTAGTAAATAAATAAGGAGAGGCACGATATGCAAATTGGCGGAATTGAAGCAGGCGGCACAAAATTTGTCTGTGCTGTAAGTGAGGAAACAAGCAGGAACATAATCGATAAAGTCAGTGTTCCTACTACAGACCCGAAAGAAACGTTGAGAGAGGTGAAGCTTTTTTTCGATAAGTATGACATCAAAGCACTCGGCATTGCCTCGTTTGGTCCGATTGACTTAGATACAAAAAGTGAAACCTATGGCAGTTTTTTGAATACACCGAAGGACAAATGGAAGCACTACCCGCTGCTTGAGCAGTTGAGAGCGAATTATAGCATACCCGTCTTTATGGACACGGATGTCAATGCTGCCTGCCTTGCAGAATATAAATACGGCGCAGGACGTGGGGCTGACACCAGTTTATATATTACCGTCGGGACCGGAATTGGCGCGGGTCTCGTGCAAAACGGCAGCATTTATCAGGGGAAGAACCACTCGGAAATGGGTCATGTTATTATTAAAAAACACAAAGACGATTCATTTGACGGTTGCTGTCCGTACCATGGTTCCTGTATTGAAGGCATGGCATCCGGATTTGCGATTGAAAGACGTTATGGCAAGACGGGAACGGAGCTTGTCGACAATAATCAGGTTTGGGAAATCGAAGCCTATTATCTAGCACAAGCGCTTATGAATTACTATGTCATATTGAGGCCGGAAAAAATGATCTTGGGCGGCGGTGTTATGAGACAGGAAAAACTGTACCCGCTCATCCGTCAATATTTCACTGAACAGATGAATGACTATCTTGATGCTGGCCCTGTCGAGGAGCTAATTGTTGCACCTGAACTTAATGACGAACAAGGAGTTATTGGTGCCATGGAGCTGATTAATAGGGGCTATTCCAATAGCCGCCAATAAACTCTTCTGCCCTCATTAATGCTGGCGATGAAGCAAAACCTGAACAATCTATAATCTGATGAAGAAAATAAAGTATTGCATAGTGGTACCTTATTAGTAATCTCTTTATTATTTTACTTACTCTTAGATAAACCTGTATAACTGTAATAATTTATTTGCAGTTATACAGGTTTATCTCTTTAACAAATTTAGCTATTACTTATCCGTAAATTTCCTCATTTTGTACGGAAATTTGTCTTTTGCTTCGCTATATTTCAGCCCACCTCCTTCTACTCTCCCAATCACAATTCAATCCGTTCCCCTCCCAGCCAACTTCCTGTACAATGAAACCTAAAGAATACAAAAAGGATGAGAGAAATGAAACGAATTTATAGTGATATTATCCAATTTCGGGGCAGTCATTATGATTTTGGATTCATGCAGGGGGAGCAATTAAGAGATTCATTAACGACTCTGAATCGTGAAAGAATATGGAAGCTCAGGAAACCGAAGTTTTCGGTCGATGAAAATGAAACTAAAAATGCATTAATGAAATTTGCACCCGGTATGTGGGAAGAAATTCAAGGAATGAAAGATGCGCTTAAGATGCCGATGCAGGACATTTTACGTGATTTTGGTGGTTACCGAATCGCAATTGAACGTAGTGGCTGTTCGATCTTTACTGGAAAGGATTTCTTAGTACGAAATTATGACTTTCACCCGAAAACCTATGAAGGTCGGTTCAGCATTTTTCAACCGACAGATACTGGATTTGCTAGTATCGGCCCTGCACAACGGATTACCGGGCGTATGGACGGGATGAATGAAAAAGGACTTGCGATGGGCTATAATGCAATTCACCGTAAGAAACCCGGTGACGGATTCGTTTGCTGGATGATCGGTCGGATGATATTAGAAAACTGTGCAAATGTGGAGGAAGTAAAAGCTCTTCTAAACGAGATTCCGCACCGTCATTCGTTTAGCTACATTGTGTTGGACCCGAATGGAGAAACCTACATCATTGAAACAAGTCCAAGATTAGTTTCGGTGCGTAAATCGAATGCATGCACAAATCATTTTGAAGACATGACAGACGAGAATCGCCGTCATTTGGATGACTCTCATAAACGCTTAAATGCTATTTTAGAGCAAAAGGATGGAGCAACAGATGCATATACAGCATTTCGTATGATGAATGATACCGATAAAGGTGTGTTTTCCAAGGAATATAAAAGCTGGGCAGGAACAATCCATACTTCCGTCTATTTGCCAAAAGAAAGACAAGCGTGGATTGCACTTGGCGGAGACCAAGAACCAGTCAAATTTGATTTTGCAACATGGATTCAAGGAAAAGACATACAGGAAAAGAGAATTTATGGTGAGGTAGATACTAATCTTGGATTTGCGCATATGGATCATGAGGTGCGCTAACTCTAATGCACCGGTCTTGGTAGCCAAGCCAAGTAAGTAAAAAGACGAAATCACGATGGATTTCGTCTATAATGACTCGCTTATCACACGCTTACTATATGACACAGATAACATACCGAAGATAGAATAAAGTAACGTATAAAGGACCATCACGATAATCATTGGAGTCCATAGCTCCGTTCCAAAAAAGAACCAACCAGATTTTACTGCAAAGTAACTATGACAAAGTCCGATCAATAATGGAATCCCAAAATTGAAGGTCTGCTTCACTTTAATTCCATTTAGTAGATCTTCCTTCGTAAAGCCTAGTTTTCGTAAAATTGTATAACTCCCCTTCTCCTCTTCACTTTCATCCATCTGTTTAAAGTAAAGAATACAGCCAGAGGTGATTAAGAAGGCTATACCTAAAAAACCAACAACAAACAGACCTATCCCTAAAATTTGTTTCTGCAATTTAACATATTCAATTCTTGATTCATGTCCCGCCCATTCACTTATACCTTGTTCTTGGAAAATGCTGTCTGCTTTTTTCACTTCCCGGTCATCATTAATATTAATGCCAACATGGACAGAGAACTCTCCTTGAATCGATGGATCTATATCCTCTGCTAATTGCTGATAAACAGCATCGTCAACAACGGCAATAGGAAGTCCACCATTTGTTAAACGCATAGGCACTACATTCTTATCTTTAAAACCGATAAAATTCAACTCAACTGTATTATTTTTCCCAGCTAAAGTAATTTTTCCAGTTTCTTTAAAGGACAGAAATGCTTGTAATGCATTGTTATTATTTACAAATACAGACTCATTTTCAGCAAGAACAATTTCTTCTACCCAATTCTCTGGGATAACGACCATTGGTGCGAGAAGATCTTCATCTTTTAAGTTTAATTCTTCAAGTCCTCCGGCGATTTCCGATATATCCGCATTCACATTTAAAAGGTTTATTTCCGTTCGCGTATACTCAATTTGCTCCTCCTCTAGTGCTTTTGTAAATTGTGCAGCATGCGCTAAATTAGGAATAGAAAAATCTTGAATAATATTGCTGTCCGCATTTTTCTCTATTGAATAATAAGAAATATATGTTAACGATAATAAACCAATAGCAAGAGCGGAAACAGTTGTAATTACTGTTAATAAAAAGGAATTTGATTTCATCCGAAACATGATGGACGAAAGTGACAGTACTTTATTTACCGTTAAGTAGCCTTCATTCTTTTTTCGTATCAGATTAAATATGAAGCTAATCGATCCTTTATAAAAAAGATAGGTTCCGATAATGACAGATGCTAGAATGATCACCATCACTATAAATAATTGCTCCATCATCATAAAATCCCCACCGAAGAGCTTTGTCGATAAATAGTAGCCCAGACTGATGAGAGCTAACCCAATAATACCAACAATCATTTCTACAATTGACACTCGACGCCTTTTTCCTTCTCTTGAGGATGCCCGATTGAACAATGACAAAATACGTTGCCTTTTAATGAAAATAGCATTCATGACTAAGATAACAGCATAGATTCCTGCAAAAACAACAATGGTCTGAAGTAGCGCTTCTGATGAAAATCTTAAAACAGCGGTTTCTTCTACATCTAAAATTTTAATTAGAATCATCATGACTAATTTAGACGAACTAAAACCGAGGAAAATACCAATTAACAAGGATCCAAAATAAAGCAGCATATTTTCAATACTGAGAATTTGAAATATCTTTCCTTTTGTTAATCCAACTAATTGCAATAGCCCTATTTCTTTACTTCTTCGTTTGATAAATAAATTATTTGCATAGATGAGAAACACCGTTACAATGGTGATTAACAGGATAGAACCAACCCGAATTGCTGCTGCGCCTTTTATTCCCCCTTCCACTTCATCCATAGACGGGTCATACTGTAACGTAACAAAGGCAAAATATAACGCAACACTAAAGATAAGGGCGAATACATAAAGATAATAGTTTCTGATATTTTTCCGTAAGTTACGGAGGATGAGTTGATTAATACTCATGTTGCACCCCACCTAGCACTCCTTGGGTTTTAATAATGTCATTGAAAAAGCTTTGCCTTGCCTCTTCCCCTTTATTTAATTGCGTAAAGATTTGCCCATCCTTAATAAATACGAATCTGCTGCAATAACTTGCCGCGAGTGGGTCATGCGTAACCATCACAATCGTTGCTTCAAGCTTTTCATTCAAATCACTTAATTTATTTAATAAGTCGGACGCTGCTTTCGAATCAAGTGCACCTGTTGGCTCATCTGCAAAGATGATGCTTGGTTGATGAACAAAGGCACGTGCGGCGGAAGTGCGCTGCTTCTGTCCCCCAGATATTTCATTGGGGTATTTATCCTGGATTTCCTCAATCCCTAATTCTTTTACAATCGATTTAAATAATTGCTCTGCTTTATCTCTAGGAACTTTTTTCACCGTTAATGGCAGCATAATATTTTCTTTTACCGTTAATGTATCTAATAAATTGTAGTCTTGAAAAATAAATCCTAAGTGATGCTTGCGGAATTCAGCTAATTGTTTATCCTTCATTCTCGTAAATTCTTTACCTTCTATTTTAATAGTTCCTTGACTGACACGGTCAATCGACGAAAGGACGTTTAATAGTGTCGTTTTTCCTGATCCTGAGGGACCCATGATTCCAACAAATTCTCCTTTCTCAACGTGAATATCAATACCCTTTAAAACTTCTTGCCGATTAAATTTATTACCATAGCTTTTATGAAGTTTCTGCGCTTCCAACATATTCATTATGGTTCATCTCCTTTTCTCTACTATTATCGTAATCTTAATGAACTGATTTTTCCTGCGAATCAACAAACAAAATAGGAAAGCATGTGACATTATCGTCACATGCTTGTAAGCTTAAGAAATTCATTCTTTTTGGCAAAGGATAGCGTAAATGTCGTTCCTTCATTTAATTTTGATTGGACATCAATATGTATGTTTAATTCTGCTGCAACTTTCTTTGTTAGGTAAAGCCCCATTCCTGTTGCAGCATTATCTTTATGATTTTTTGTTGAAGTAAATCCTTTATCAAATATACGTGGTAAATCTCTTGGATCAATTCCACGTCCTGCATCCTTGATTTGTAAATGGACTAAGCCATCCTTTATGAAACTATGAATCTTAATATCTGCTCCCTCACTATATTTAATCGCATTTGTAAGTAACTGTCGAACCATGAAGCCTAACCATTTTGTATCTGTCAGAACTTCCTTTATTTCGAATAAAACGTCAAATCCAATCCCTTTTTGAAAGCACCATGACTGCAATGCTTTTATCTCAGTAAAAATGAGGGGTTCTAGTGCAGCTTTTTCAACGTATACATCGTTTTCCATAAATGGAATCTTTTTTTGATGTAATTGCTGATCAAGTAATAAATGGATTCTAAGCCACTCATTCATCAGCTGCGATTTTAATACTGGCTCCTCTAGGCGATCAATCATTAATTGCATTGTCGTTAACGGTGTTTTCACTTCATGAATCCAGGATAATAAATCATCCTTTTCCTGCTCAATCTCTGTTAAATTCTGATTCGTTTCTAGGAGATATGATTCAGTCTGAAGCCTCAGCGCTCGCTCCACAATTTTTTCCAGAGGTCTTTCTGCCTCTCTTATCGTCTTCGTGTCGATGCCCGGATACCATTCTTTTAAGCTTTTGTAATATGCTGTTTCCCGATTATAACGGACGATGAGGAACAATATAAAGACGATAAATGATAATAAAACGATGTAGAGAATCGACGAGACTTGAATAGCTGAATCAACATAACTGATAAAAAGAAACAACGCTTGTAAACTGAGAAATAGAAAAATCCATCCTCTTCTTTCTGCAAGATATTGCTTAATCATCATGTAAATCCTCTTCTATTGCGATATACCCTTGACCTACCTTCGTTTCAATCCATTCACTTAATCCAATTTCTCCCAACCGTTTTCGCAATCGATTCACATTGACCGTTAGCGTATTATCACTTACAAAACGCTCATCTTCCCAAAGACTTTTCATTATGTCCTCCCGACTTACAATTCGGTTTTTATGCTCCACTAGTATTCTTAGTATGTATATTTCATTTTTGGTTAACGTAATGTTCCCTTTCGCATTGCTAACCGAGTTTTGCAAGAAATCAATTGTTGCACCATTCCATGTTCGTAAGGAGGTTTCCTGGGGCTGATTATAATTATAAACACGCCTGAGAATAGCCTGGATTTTGGCAATAAGTACGTCAAAATGAAACGGCTTCTGAATAAAATCGTCCGCACCAAGCTGCATCGACATCACCATATCTGTCGGATGATCACGGGAAGATAGAAAAATAATCGGCACTTTCGAATGGGAGCGAATCATTCTGCACCAGTGAAAGCCATCGAATTTCGGCAGCTGAATATCAATAATTACCAAATCCGGCTCAACCTTTGCGAATTCCTCCATTACTAAGTTAAAATTATCAATACCATATACTGCATATGACCACTGTGTCAGCCTCTCATGTATTTCATGATAAAGACTCGCATCATCTTCAATTAACATAATTTTAAACATCTCAATCACCGTTCTTCGAAAAGTCTGTTTCATTTATCTTAACACAGGAATGATTGGAAATATTATCAAAAAATTATTTTTCTGCTAACCCAGCTTATCATTTATTCGGTACGATATGCTAAAAATGAAAAACAGCTTAGTTGTATGAGCACACTAAGCTGTTTCAAATTAAGGCTTTTCAGCAATAAAACGAAGGCGCCAATAATCAGCAACCCAACCATTTTCTTTATAAAGCTTCGGGCGCAAAATACGTTCAGTATCACGATAAATTGATCCTTTTTCATTATTCGTAAGGTTTTTGAACATATTACTGCTAAACATTTCCAGCCAATTACGAATCCCATCTTCTCCAACTAAAGGTGTCGGACGTTCATAGTGCTCGATTGCGATAACATTGAAACCAGCGTTAGTAAGATACTCCACCATTTCTTCTTTTCTTGGAAATACCCAGGGAAATAATGTTTCATCATATTCGATAGATAACCGATTGGACGCTTCTTTAATAGCATCGACGATCAATTGAATATTATTTTCTCCACCTAGTTCGGCGACAAATCGACCACCAGGAAGTAGAGCATCATAACAGTTTTCAACAACTTTTTGCTGGTTTTTCATCCAATGAATAGCTGCATTAGAGAAAACTGCATGAAATTTTGTTTCAAATGTAAACTGTTCCGCATCCTGAACACTAAATTGGATATCAGGATACTTTTCTTTAGCAGCATCAATCATAGAATATGCAGCATCAATGCCAGTTACAATGGCACCACTCTTGGAAATTTCGAAAGTTAAATCTCCCGTACCACAGCCAACATCTAAAATATGTTCCCCATTTTTCGGTTTTAGTATGGAAACAAGGTCTTCGCCAAAATTTGAAACAAAACTGTGTTTATCATCATAAAGTGTTGCATTCCAATCTGTCATATATATCCCCTCCCAAAGGTTTATATATTCAGAATACCACGCTCTATAAATGATTGGATAAGTAATTTTCTAAATTTTATAGTAAAACACTATTTTAGCCCTATCTTTTTCTTCTAGCTTCTGCCTTATTCATATTCTCATCTACTTTGAATTTTACTATCTTGCCTATTAATTCGGATGGGAGTTGTTCTTCAATTGGAATTTGCACCGTACCTTTGGATGTTTTGTATCCCGCTAGCTCTTTTTCAAAAGCTGCTACCCCACTTGCACCGGGGTATAATCCAATATGATGTTTATATGCGGCAAAGTGAATGAGATTGCCTTTAAGTGCAAATGTAGGCATCTGATAGCTTATCTTTTCTTGCGCAGCTGGTGCTGCATCTTTAATAATAGCTCGTAAAGTATTTAGTTTTTCTTGAATATCATTTGGAAATTGGCTTATGTATTCATCGATTGTTTCAAATGTTAGTTTGCTTGCCATGTATTGATCCTTTCGCATAGGTTTATTTTCTGCTCTTATCATCACAATGAAAACTATTTTCCCTCTCTGGAATTCTGTATTTTTCACAAACCCTAGTTTTTCATAGAGGTGGATTGCTCGTTCATTGAACGCTGCGACAGTCAGCCTTATTGGATTATTGTTATAATTCTCTTCAATAAAACTTAAAATAGTGGAAAAGAATTCGAAGCCCTTACCCTTTCCAGTTAGTTCCGGTTTCATGCCGATACCGACATCAACAAACTTTCCATTGTAAGCATCCAATCGTTCACCAGCTGGCACTCGTGCAGATTTTCCAGTACAGAAATAGCCTATCAATTGATTGTATTTATCGAGTACGACAAAATATTTATTTGTTAATAATTCTAATATGGCATCGCTCGTTAAAACGTGATTATAAAAGTCATATGGTTTCTGGTATTTCCAGCAAAGAATCTCAATTGCATAATTTTCCGTCATTTTTTGAATTAATAATTGCATAATATTCCCCGTTTCAAACTTCGCTGCTAATACTTACTGTATAGATTTGTTGCAGACCTTTTCCTCCAACTTACTTAATGTCTCTATTCTGCAATAAACGGTTGCCTTTTCATACTGGCAGTTCTAACTTTTCATTCTTTAATGCCTTCTGATCCTTCAAAGTTCTCCCAAACCGCTGTACATTAATGACACTCAGGCCTTTATATCCGATACTCACTTACCTCAAAAATTAACCTTTTGAACCTAAATACCGGAGCATGACATAAACTAACTCCGGTACTTGAAGAAAGAAATTAATGATTATATTTTTTTTGTTTTCGATTATCTAGCAGCTTCTTAATAATCGGATAAATTATTGGTCCATAACGTATTAGTCTTTTTATCAATCGTCCCATAATATAATATTACCTCCAATATGCAAAAATTCTTTTGTTATTTATATCATTCCTTTTCTGTTAAAAATATAAACAAAAGTTTTATTTGTAGATGCTTGCATGTGGAGGTCTCCCTAAATTCCTGCTCAAATCTAGAGGAAAGAACTTGAACTATTCAACTCCTTCTCTCTTTTATCAATTGATATTCCCTGCCCATTTCTATACATAATTAACATAAATATTTATTTATTAAAAGTGGTTTTCTTCTATTGCATAGTTGACACTATCAGTATAGAATGTTCTAGTGCTTAAAAACGAACTTTATATTACCGAAAGTAGGGATTTTTATAAAAATGAGTAATACGAAATCACTTCAAGAAAAACCACCATATGGTATGATTGCAATATTATTTATTGGTGCGTTTGTATCTATATTAAATGAAACATTACTAAATGTTGCATTACCATCCATTATGGTCGAGTTTTCAGTAAAACCGACTGCGGTGCAATGGCTATCGACAGGGTATATGCTAATTAACGGGATTTTAATACCTGCTAGTGCATTTTTTATTCAACGCTTTTCGAATCGAAGCTTATTTATAACCGCAATGGGATTATTTACAGCAGGTACGCTACTGGCTAGTTTATCACCAACCTTTGGAATTCTTCTTACTGCAAGAATGATTCAAGCAGCTGGATCCGCAGTGATGATGCCATTGTTAATGAATATTATGCTAACTGCTTTTCCAATCGAAAAACGAGGAACAGCAATGGGGATTTTCGGGATGGTCATGTTCGTTGCGCCCGCACTTGGACCGACACTTTCCGGATGGATTGTTGAGCATTACAGCTGGAGAATGCTATTTAATATCGTCTTACCGTTTGCTATCATTACACTCATCTATTCTATTTTTAAATTAAAAAATATTACGCCACAGCGCGCAATCAAACTAGACGTATTTTCCATTGTTTTATCGAGTATTGGTTTCGGAGGTCTTCTATTCGGGTTCAGCTCAGCAGGAGATAGAGGCTGGGGTAATCCACTTGTTTATGGGACGATTATCATCGGTGTAATTGCACTTGTTTGGTTTACGCTTCGTCAATTAAAATCAGATGATCCAATGCTTGAATTCAGGATCTTTAAATACTCAATGTTTTCATTATCATCGATCATTTCCATTGTCCTGTCGATCGCATTATTCTCTGGCATGATTCTAATGCCTATTTATATCCAGACAATCCGTGGGTTTTCACCAATGGATGCTGGGTTAATTATGCTTCCTGGTGCAGTAGTAATGGGAGTTATGTCCCCAATAATCGGGCGACTCTTTGATAAATATGGTCCAAGAACATTAGCGATTACTGGTTTAACCATTGTAGTTGTCACTACATTCTTCTTCAGTCGTCTTGATATGGAGATTTCATTTATGAATATCATTATGTTGTTCACGATTCGCAGCCTAGGGTTATCCATGGTGATGATGCCAATTATGACAAATGGGCTTAATCAGTTACCAATGAAGGATAATCCGCATGGTACAGCGATGAATAATACATTACAGCAAGTATCAGGTGCAATCGGCGCCGCATTGCTAATTACGGTAATGAACAATCGTACAGAATCAAGCTTGACAGAATTAAGTTCAACAAAAACTGATGCAGTATCTCAAACACAGCTATTAAATGAAGCAATGCTAAATGGAATTAACTTCTCTTTCTTTGTTTCAACATTGATTGCAGCACTTGCACTTATTCTTGCCTTTTTCGTACGCAGAGTTGGTACAGATGGGAAGATAATTAAAAAATAAGGTTATGCTTTGAAGATGACAGTTGAGTTAAACTATGAGCTAATTTAAATAGCAATTGCTCTCGGGCCGGTCGCTCCGAAAATACACTACGCTTAGATTGTACGCAACTATTGTTATTAGAATAACTAGCCCACTAACTATCTGCGGTGATTGCAGTTGAGTATTAAGCATGGAAAGTCTATCATCTATTAATATTCAACCTTGTCACTAGGTTCGCCCAATCATCTATATATACCTTGTCTGTATGAAGAGATCCAAAAATAAAACCAGCCAGTGAAGCATAATTCACTGGCTGGTTTTTTCTGTTATGATTTGTTCAACAGGAATATCATATACTTCCTTTGGCACCTGATTGATAAGTTGAAAAGCTGCAGCTAAGGAAATCGTTTGATTAGGAAAATCAGTTAGAAAGCGATCATAATAGCCCCCACCAAAACCAATTCGATATCCACGTTCATCGAATATAAGCCCAGGAACGAGCAGTAAATCAATTTGTTCTTTTTCGACTCTCAATGTCTCATTGGCTTTCGGTTCCTGCAAATTATAATAAACGATTTCTAGTTCGTCATAACTTTGGAAACGATAAAACACAAGCTTCTTTTCCTTTGGCAAGCATTTTGGAACATAAACAACCTTCTCTTGTTCCCATGCCTTCTCAATGATTGGCTGCGTATTCCATTCCATCCCTTGAGAAATCGTGATGCCGATTGATTTTGCTCCCTGCCATGCTTCCGATTGAAAAAGATTTTCAGCAAGCTGTGCCTCAATCTCTTGTTTCTTTTCGACAGCAAGATTTTCGAGTTTGGAAATCATTTCTTTACGTAGTTCGGATTTTTGCAATGCGTCCACCCTCCACTGTAGTTCTTATCGTTTGAAAATCGACTTCCTTTTAAAACTTAATCAATGATAATACTTCGTTTCTGGATTTACTATTCGTTCTGAACTCTCCCCGGACTGCGCTTGTTACAGTTTTCGCTCCTTGCTTTTTCACACCACGAATTGTCATACACATATGCTCGGCCTCCAGTACAACCATCACGCCAATAGGATTTAGCTCTTCCATTAATAGTTCAGCAACAGAAGTTGTAATTCTTTCCTGCAGCTGTGGCCGTTTACTGAAATCATCAACAATCCTCGCTAATTTACTTAGTCCTATTACGCGCCCATTTTTTGGGATATATGCAATATGAGCAACACCGAAAAACGGTACTAAATGATGTTCACACATGGATGAAAATTGAATATCTTTAACAAGTACAACCTCATCATGCTCCTCTTCAAATACGGTTTTGCAATGTTCTGCCGGGTCCTTCTTTAATCCTGAAAATACTTCCTCATACATTTTTGCAACCCTTGCAGGCGTATCAAGCAATCCTTGTCGGTCTGGATCTTCGCCGATTGCTTCTAATATCATTCTAACTGCTTCTTCCATCTTTTTCTTATCCATATTGCTCTTCTCCTACTGTTTGATTAATGCCCCTGTTGTACAACTCGCCTAATTTCTCCAATGTAATAGAGTGAACCAAATGCACAAATGACATCATTTTCTTCTATTTCGTTATATGCAAGCTTGATTGCCGCTTCGTAGCTCTCCGCAGCAACTGCTGCAATATGATGTTTTGTTAAGTATGATGCAAGCTCGTCCGCTGGAATTGCTCTTGGATTATCTGGTGTAACCGTAATAAATTGGTCAATGACAGGGCTCACTTCCTCAATCATCTGCTGATAATCTTTGTCCTTTAGTATTCCAAGGATCCCAATGATCTTCCTTCCAGTAAAAAGCTGCTTTATATTCGTTACCAGCGCATGGATTCCGTCTTGATTATGCGCACCATCAATAACAAAGAATGGATTGTGGCTAATAATTTCAAATCGCCCTGGCCATCTCGTTTCAGCCAAGCCCTCTCTTAAATCATCTTCACGTATCGATAAGCCTGAATCCCTTAAAATCTCAATAGCCTCAATCGCAATTGCAACGTTTTTCAGTTGATGTTCACCAAGCAAAGAAATTCGTAAATCTTGATACCCTTTGTAATGAAAGACCTGACCCTCTATACTATTGGTTATTCGCTTCAGCTTAGAAAAATCTGCCTTGTTCACAGTACTATTTCTCTCTGCAGCAATACGGTGAATTACCTCTTCAACTTCTCCCGTCTGCGGATACAGCATAGCCTGGCTATTTTTCTTAATGATACCTGCTTTTTCAAATGCGATTTCTGCTAATGTATTTCCTAAAAAGGCTTGATGATCGAGCCCGATAGAAGTAATGATTGAAAGAAGTGGATTCTCAATTACGTTAGTAGAATCAAATCTTCCCCCTAATCCAACCTCAAGCACTACTACATCACATTGCTGCTCATAAAAATATTGAAACGCAATTGCAGTTACTATCTCAAATTCCGTTGGCTTGTCTTCCATTTCATTGATTTTATCTTTTATTTCAGCCGTAATATTGCTTAATTGTTCATCGGCGATATCATGATTATTAATTTTAATTCGTTCATTAAATCGTTCTAAATATGGGGAGGTAAATAACCCTGTCTTATACCCAGCTTTGATTAAAATCTGATTTATAAAAGAGGCAATTGATCCCTTTCCATTGGTTCCAGCAATATGAACAAACTTCAATTCTTTTTGTGGATTCCCTAATAAATCCATCAGCTTCGTAATATTATCCAGACCTAGTTTCATACCTTTATATTGCTCGCCATGGATAAAGGCGAGTGCTTCTTCATAATTCATGAAAAACATAACTCCTTAACATCGTTCTCATTTGTTGGACATCCATGAAGATATTCTAATTTTCGATTTAGAATAATCCTTGAATTTGCCCATTTTCATCTACATCAATATTTTCAGCTGCAGGTTTCTTCGGAAGTCCTGGCATCGTCATAATAGTCCCTGTTAGAGCAACTATAAATCCAGCTCCTGCTGAAACTTTGATATCTTTAATCGTTACATTAAACCCTTCAGGTCGTCCTAATTTCGTTGGATCATCAGATAAAGAGTACTGGGTTTTTGCCATACAAATAGGTAAATTACCAAATCCTAAGGTTTCTAGTCGGTTAATCTCCTTCTGTGCTGACTTCGATAATTCAATCCCAATGCCACCATATACTTTCTTTACGATTTTCTCCAATTTTTCTGTGATGGAATCCTCTAAGTCATATGCAAATCGGAAGTTATTTACTGTATTCGCTAAGCGGACAACTTCTCTAGCAAGGTCCTCTCCCCCAGCTCCGCCATTTGCCCATACATCTGAAAGTACAACTTTTACACCTAAGGCCTCACATTTTTCTTTTACTAAGTTCAATTCCGCATCACTGTCTGTTGGGAATTTATTTATCGCAACAACTGCCGGCATGCCAAAGACTTCTTGCACATTTTCTAAATGCTTCAGCAGATTCGGCAGGCCAGTCTCAAGTGCCGCTAAGTTCTCATGATTTAGTTCTGTTTTTGCTACGCCACCATGCATCTTTAATGCACGAACCGTTGCAACAACAACGACTGCATCCGGCTGTAAATCTGCTATACGACATTTAATATCCATAAATTTCTCCGCGCCGAGGTCTGCACCAAATCCAGCTTCGGTTACAACATAATCTGCGTATTTTAAGGCTAATTTTGTCGCCATAATACTGTTGCAGCCATGAGCAATATTCGCAAAAGGACCACCATGAATTAAAGCTGGTGTATGTTCAAGTGTTTGTACGAGATTAGGCTTAAGTGCATCCTTTAATAAAGCTGCCATTGCTCCATGTGCATGTAATTGTCCTGCTGTAACGGGCTCATCCTCCGTAGTGTAACCAATGATAATATTTTTGAGCTTTTCCTTCATTTCCGAAATGCTATTTGATAAACAAAGAACCGCCATAATTTCCGATGCGACGGTAATATCAAATCCATCCTCACGTGGAACACCGTTTATCTTTCCGTTTAACCCATTGACAATAAAACGTAATTGTCGATCATTCATATCAACAACCCGTTTCCAAGTTATTTTCCGTGTATCGATATGTAATTGATTTCCTTGATGGATATGGTTATCAATCATTGCTGCCAGTAGATTATTAGCCGCTCCGATTGCATGGAAGTCACCAGTAAAATGTAAATTAATATCTTCCATCGGTACAACCTGTGCATAACCACCACCAGCTGCTCCACCTTTTACTCCAAATACCGGGCCAAGTGATGGCTCTCTAAGTGCAATAAAAGCATTCTTACCAATCCTTTGTAATGCATCCCCGAGTCCAACAACGGTCGTTGTCTTTCCTTCTCCTGCAGGTGTAGGAGAGATAGCTGTAACTAGAATTAATTTCCCATTTTGCTTATCCTTTAGCTTGTCCATAACATTATAATTAATTTTTGCTTTATAGTTTCCATAAAGCTCGAGATCCTTTTCAGCGATCCCTGCTTTCTCCGCAATCTCTCCGATTGGTTTCATTTTCACTTGTTGGGCAATTTCAATATCTGTTAAGCTCATATTCTTCCTCCAGTGATATCATTGTCTTTATCCTAAGTATATCAGTTTATTCTGTTTATACATCAACAATCCCTAAAAAAATAGCAAAAATGTAATTCAAATTGATCCTATTCACAAAATAGATTCGTTTGTAAGGTTTCCTACCTATTTAGGGAAAATTCTTGTTTAGATAGTGGGATAACTAATATTCATTTACTCACAAAAGAAATGGTTAGATTTTATCTTAAAATAAATCGGGCTTAATTTAAAGGTATATTATCGCAAAGCAATGAATAGCTTATATAATTATGCGAATAGTGTCTTGGGAGTGAGTAAATCGATGTTTGAAAAAAAGATAATAGAAGACATAATTTATTGGGATTATGATGGTTTCATACCTTTAGTAGTAATGATGTGCGGCATAGCTGGCTCTGGTAAAACCACCTTCTCTCAAATGTTAGAAAAAGAAGGATTTCAACGTCTTTCTATTGATGAAGAGGTCTGGTCTACTAATGGTCGTTATGGAGTTGATTATCCAGTTGGAAAATATAGGGAATATTTGGACGTGGCACATGTAAGATTGCGAGATAAACTTGTAAAGTTAATTAAAGATGAGCAAAAGATAGTGATAGACTCCAGTTTTTGGAGACGGTCAGAAAGGGATGAATGTAAACAACTTATTGAGACCGCGGGAGGAAAATGGAAACTTATTTATTTGAAAGTCGATTCTAATGATTTGCGTGAACGACTAAAGATAAGGAATCAACGTTTTGATGCAAATGCTGCCTTTCCTATTACTGAGGAAATTTTAACCTCTTTCATCCAAAGTTTTGAGGTACCTAAAGGGGAAGGGGAAATAATATTGGAAAATTAAAGGGACCAGTTCAGTATAAAATCCCTTTAATTTTCCTCGCAAGCAGCTGATGTTAGTGACCAAAAATACTTCTGCTCAATTGTCACAGTACCATAATTATTAATGCAATCCTCTAATATCAATTGGTTTGCTTGGTAATTTCTTTCGATTTGTATGATTCTTATCCCACCTATAGCTAAAATTGCAATACAGGCTATGATTGCGATAAGCATATTTCTTTTTTTCATTTTCTCTGCCCCTTTTAAACTTATTCATTAATCAAGCTTGTAACATGAGTTATCCAAAACCAACTCAACCAAGCTAGCAAAAAGATTTCGCTGCGCAAGATTAGACCAGTCTTCTTCTACTTCAGCCATTAGCCACATAACTTCATCTAAAAAGACGTGTTCAACAGCCCTCTGCCAATTCGAAAGTTCTAGTTCTGAAATACTTATGTATTCCTTGTATCCCGATAAAAAAGTCTGCCATTCCTTCAAAGTAAATACTCTATCTGGTCCGGTCGCAATCTCATTATGAAATAAAAGTAAAGCAAGTGCTAAATCAAATATTCGTGGAATCAATGCTGCGTTGTCTGGATCAATCAAATATGGCTTAGGCGTATAGATTAAGTTATTTGCTTTATAATCATGTGGCGTCGCTACAAGTGGCAACCCGCAATTTTTCAATGCTTCTTGTTGCGAAACGGTCTGCATCAACTTTTCCTTTAGTCTCTTTATGTCGATATTAACATGAAATCTCTCCGTGTGCCTTTTAATTTTCTGAATACTTTCCACTACTTCTTCTACAGTGAAATCAAATACATCATACGCTGCTAAGTTATATAAGTTTTCTGCTGGCGAAAGATAATGGATTTTTCCTAAAAGTCTTCCTGCCTCAATGATTTCTTCATCTTCACCAGTGTATGCAGTCCCATCGATGAATGGATAAGTCACATACGTTTCATTGCCAATTATTTGTGGATTAACAGTTTTTAATGGTACAGGTGTTACTACATTTATTCTGTTTCTTTTTAGCATCGTAACATATTCCATCACTTTCCGAACCGGATTTTGCGTTCGCTTAACAATGAAATCTTGCATTTCTCCCTTTACTTTATAGACAGGAGAAAACGGATAGATACTTATCGGCTCCTCATCTGTTTGAAAACCAAAACGATTTAATATTTCTTTGCCGCTCATTTTATCCCCCACTTTATACTTCCTAAAAAACTCCCTCATCTTCGCTAGTTAACTTTATTAGAAATGGATATAATCCGATCAGTAGGATGGACACTGCTATAATAATTCCAATTGTGATTTGCAGAGACAAATCAAATAAGAGCAATAGAATTAATATAACTGGCAGATAGGATATCCGGTTTAATTTTTTCTTGGATTTAGAAGTGACATATTGTTTTTCACAACAATTTTGACATTCCATTCCATCAAATTTAAAATTCACTTTCAATGTTTGCAACCAGCTCCAATGCTGGCCGCACTTTTGACAATTTGGCATTGGTCATATCCTTTCAAGTAGTTTCTACGCTATTTTCATTTATTATTTCGGTAATACCGATAATAATCCTGTGCATGGAATGATTGAAAACCACTTGATTCATAGAGCTTTAACGCATGAGCGTTTGTTGCCTCAACTTCAAGGAAAATACTATTTCCCCGTTTATGCTCTTCCAGTACTATTTTCTTCAAAGCTTTTCTGCCAATTCCAATGCCTTGATGTTCTGGTAAAACAGCAAATCCATATATCCAAGCATCATTTCCTTCATGGGAGACACGTATTTTCCCAACAGCTTCTCCAGCAAATTCAATTATATTAAATTGTTGATCGTTCTCCCGTCTTATCCGATTGTTATAATCGACTGCCTCTGCTCCCGAAAATCCAAAACAGCTCACATCCAGCTGTATTTCCAACTGAAGATCAGCTGCAGACACTGAGGGCCTTATTCGAATATCCTTATCTTCTATTAATTCGGTTTCAAGCCATTTCATCTGATATTCTGTAAAAGCATAATTGCATGTTATTGAGTATAGAAATTTCTTGCCCGTATTAGAGTTTGCAGGAGCATTCAATAATATTTCCTCATATTGTCGTTCCACACAAACTTGAATTGCTTTCGATAATAGATTCGTAAAGATTCCTTTTCTCTGGAACTGTGGATGCACCATTCCACATATTTCTGCTTTGTTTCCAAAAACATAGAGACCTAAAAATCCGACAAGCACACCATTTTCATAGTGAAAGAAATCATTTACTTCAGTTCCCTCTCTTGTTCTTAGCATGTCCCAATTTAGTTTTAATTCATAATTATTACCTGTCTCACAGATAGATTGGAGAGATTCTAATTCTATTAATTGTTTATTTGTTAACATCCCTGACCCCCTCTTTTTATTTGCCGATTGCAGCCTCTTCCTCCTGAGGAATTGCTGCAAAATCAAGAACCCTATCTGAATCATAAACAAATTGATGTTCATATGTACGATCGTCTTCTAACATTGTATGTAAATAATACTTCAAATTTGCGATACCTTCATTTTCAGGATGCAATATCCAGTCAATTTTCTTCCAATCTAATATCCCTTCCGCTGTTTTCAATGGCGTAGGATATTGATAAGTTTCAGCTACTTCTGCAACATACGCATACATGCCACCTTGAGAAACATTGTTTTCAATCCATGTAACCGTGCCTTTATATGCCACTTTAGCTACTTCAATCCCTGTTTCTTCCTTAATTTCACGTAAGATGCATTCCAATGGTGATTCACCCAATTCTATCTTACCACCAACACCATTCCATCTTCCCATCCAGCTCGCTTTCTCACGATTCAATAGTAATATTTCATTTCCTCTTTTAATGAAACAAATGGTGTATTTATACATCATGTCCTTCCCCCTACCCTATGTTGGCGGTTCTCTCTTCCACCTGTTCCGATACTACAGTATGTAAAATCACGAAACCTCACTCCTTGTTATTTTATCATAATTCCATCGGCAGAATTTCAAAGATTCATTAATTTTCTAATAAATAGGCGAGCGAATATTGAAGAATTTAAAATAGAACAAGCGATCATTCTTAATGAGGAATTATGAGAATCTTTATATAAGTGTTTTCTAAAATAGTAACTGCGATAATCTAGTCGATTCTTTGCTAAACTTTGTTACTTTTTAGAAAAACAATAGCACCGCATAAATGCAGTGCAATAAGGTAGCCTTTTTTAAAAGCTTTATGACAATCTATGAATCCACATAATTGGTTTGTTAGTTAAGGTTGATTTCTCACTTTTTAGCAATGGGAGGACTTTTCAAAAAGGTGAAAGCATACGCAATCTTCTTTGCGAAATTTAAAGGTGGCTCAACAGATTGAAGATGGATGTACATTATCAGCGGGGAGGTATATAACCAATGATTATGTAATGCACTGACAATAATTCCTTGTTGAACTACAGCATGCATAAATGACGGTATTTCTTCTTGGAGAATAGCGATTTCAGCAAGGTTTAGTGCGTTTCCATTACTGTCCAGAGATTCAAATAAAACGTCTACGGGTACAATAGAGATACTCGATTTCCCTTGGATAGTAGCATGAAACTGCCGCGATAATGAAACGGAGCAAACCCCGTTATTCATTGATCCTTTTCCTTGTATAATGGCAGCAAACTGCTCACATAAAGAATGACTGATAGGCATTAAACCAATCCCCTCATTTTTCATGGATAGTGGTGGTAATTGGAAATCCTTGGAAGCAAAATGTCCTATTCTCAGCGGCAAATCGAATAGAACGGTAACCTAAGTCATTGTCCCTTTCTAAAAAGCACACACTATTATTATAAAACTTATTCGTCTCGCCTATCCTTCTCCATATATTCCTTTATTTTTCTTTCCTCCCAGTCTGCGCCCATGAATCCATCAGAATAAACGGAGAAAGCATGCGCGATTAGTCCAATTCCCCACCCCATGAGCGGAAAGATAAACCACCAATAACTTGGATCGGTAACCATATTAATGATAAATAGCATGGTATTCACTAAAACATAGGAAAGCAAATGTTGATAAAATTCTTTTAGATTTTGCACACGTTTCTTCGCTCTTAAATATTTTTCCTCGTTCTCCATTTTATTTCGCCCCCAATCTATTGATTTACTCCAATTCAGTTACATCATGTCAGCTTCCGCTCTAATCGAATCATGTCCCGGCAAATAATCCCATTTTCAATAATTTCCTCTTCATAATTTCTTGTAAAGAAATCATATTCAATTCCGTTGATACGAAATCCACACTTTTGATAGAGCGCGAGTTGGCCGAGACTTGAATTTCCTGTACCTACTTCAATGGCAGCATACCCTTGCTTTCTAGCATATTCAATGGCATGCTTGATTAATTCCTTTCCAATCCCTTTTCCTTGCTCTTTTTTTGCCACAGCAATATTCATTATTTCAGTAACAGTTGATTTTATTGACAATAAAATATAAACTGCGATAATCTCATCTTGCCTCTTTGCAATGAAACATTCTCCAGATGCTAAATATTTCTCTACAAGTTCGCGTGACGGATCCGCTGATAGAAGCAATTCCATTGGCGGTGCTTCTGTTGATTTAAGCTTTTCAATAATCATGACTGAACTTCTCCTGTTATATTAATCTCTTAGAAATGACAGCTTCTACAATGTTTTATGTATGATATTTGCGCTATACTCCTAACTTTTCCATTTAAAATTTTGTTTACTTCTAACTCACTTTAAATTGTAATTTTTCTATTAACAAGCTCATTTTATCTTAGGCAGTCTCTTCCTGCAAGACACACAATAAGTAAAAGCTAATATTTCACATTAAAAAAGATGCCTATTTCTGGACATCTTTTTTACAATTATTATTATTCGATAAAATCCTTCATACCTTACTTACTGACACTCTTCTCCTTCAAACTTGGTCTATCAATTCTAAATATAGAAATATCGTGCTCTGTTTCACCTTTTACAGTTAATTGAGATAATATTTCACCTACAACACTTGCAAACTTGTAGCCATGTCCAGCAAATCCTGCTGCGATAGAAATATGTGGGTACTGTGGATGTTTATCAATGATAAAGTGACCATCAGGGGTTCTCGTGTACATACAAATGACCCCTTTCTTTAACGCTCCTGAAGCTTTTGGCATAAATTTATCCAAAAATTCGCGAATATGTCCCTCATCATTTGGATCAGAACCAAATTCACGATTCATTGTCTCTGGATTAATGATATCAACATAATCATGTCTTCCCACTTTTACACCGCATCCGCCAAATGTAGGAAATCCGTAATATATAGCTCTTGTGTCACCATGCGGAACCTCAACCATGAAAGTAGGGAAATTGTTTACATTAAATAACGATTCATCGGCCTCAAACCAAGCAACAGGTTGACGTGTTGGTATAAGTGGCAAATCAAGGTCTAGTTTGCCAAGGATCTCTTTATTCCAAGCACCACCGCTAATAATTAGCTTATTTGCTGTAAATTCGTCTTTTTCCGTAACAACCTTTACACCATCCTCATATGCCTCAATATTGAGAACAGGATTGTTTACTGATAATTCAGCACCATGGTGTTCTGCAAGCTCTCTGTAAGCCTGGATACAGTTTTCACTATATAAATATCCTGAATTTGATTCATAAAAGGCATTGTAATCATCTGGAACAGTTAACCCTGGAAAACGCTCTTTCATTTCAGCTCCTGAGAGATAATCGACTGCTAAATTATATTCTTTTCCACTTGCAATTGCCTCATCAATAAATGGAGCATTTCCTTTTGGCCCAAACCCCATTGCACCAGCTTGTGTAAATATTTTTAGATGTGATTTCTTCTCAAGCTCATCCCATAGCTCTTGTGACCGGAGTGCCAGTGGAACATACTCCCTTCCCTCACCATATGCATGTCGGATAATTCGTGTTTCACCGAAGTGGCTTCCCTGATCATGTGGCGGATCATACGCATCGATTAATAATGTTCTAACCCCTTGTCTCGCTAAATAATAGCCTGCAGCCATCCCCATAGAACCAGCACCAACAACAATTACTTCAAAATGTCTAGTCATTTATAATCCCCCTTTTTCCTTTAAAAGCTTTGAGATAACTTGTTTCGTTTCACCCATTAAATAGTAAGCGCTTTCTTATATAAATAAATTATATAATGCTTTTCCCTTCACGTATAATGAGGGAAAAAGATATCTTCCATCTGAATTAGAGAATACTATCTCTCTTCCATAATAATTTTCCACATGATTATCTCTATAATAATCTTCCAGGACAAACACTGCAACAGGACTTTTCCCACTTGTTTATATTTTTAGACTATTATAAAATGTAAATATTCATAATGAGCAAAGATAGCCAAGCAGCAATTCTACCATTGCTGCTGAATGCTTGAAGAAAATATTACATATCTTTTAGAGGGGGGTTCAAATGGAGATTAAAGATTTGCGTATTTTTCAAAGTGTTGCCCATCATGGCAGTATCAGCAAAGCAGCAAATGAATTAAACTTTGTGCAATCCCATGTCACTGCCAGAATAAAATTGCTGGAATCAGAATTACAAACTCAACTATTTCACAGGCATAGTCGTGGTACAACCCTCAATTCTGAAGGAAAAAAGCTTTTAGCCCATTCGGAAAAGATTCTTTCCATGATAGACGAAATGAAAAAAGCCTTCCAGGATTCCGATAGCCCATCAGGTACACTAGAAATTGGAACAGTTGAAACGGTTATTAAACTGCCAATGATTTTATCTGCCTATCATAGAAATTACCCAAATGTTGATTTATCCCTAATAACAGGTGTGACAAAAGAACTTATCGATCAAATCCTGAAAAGAAAACTAGATGGTGCATTTGTTACAGGCTTTAACTCGCATCCTGATATTGAACAAATTGAGGTTTTCCAGGAAAATTTAGTATTAATATCCAGCTATGAAAAAAACACTATAGATGATCTGAAAAATAAGCCTCTCCTCGTATTCAAGACAGGTTGCAGTTATCGGGCTCGTCTAGAAAGCTGGCTTAGTGAAGAAGGTATTATTAATGCGAAGATAATGGAATTCGGTACATTAGAAACGATACTCGGCAGTGTTATCTCAGGTCTTGGAATTAGTCTAGTCCCACAATCTACTGTAAGGCATTTGGAATTGGAAGGTGCCATTCAATGCCATCCGCTGCCAGATGAGTACAGTAAAATATCTACTGTATTTATTATCCGGAAAGAGACGTATTTAACCAATACAATGGATAAATTTATTGAAACGATTAACGACTTTGCGAATATTGCCAATCCACCATTGCTGACACCGTATCTTAATGTTGCAGTAAATCAAATCTAATCCGTATTAGTATTACCGATGTCTACTATCTGTACTAGTCATTTTACTAGATAGTAAATCCAGTTTAAGATAATGATAAGTTAACATCATAGAAAAATATTTAACCGCACTCAAAGTAAAAGTGTAGTTATACTCCGAGAAACGATTGGGCTTCACGCAACATAAAATTGACTAATATGTTAGGAGGAATTTATGATGAGTAAGATTAATTTAGAAATTGCTAAACAATTAATTGATGGTGCAGAAGAAGAAGCACAAAAGATTGGCGTTCAGATGGTTATTTCAGTTGTAGATGAAGGCGGAAACCTCATTGCCGTTCATCGCATGGATGATGCTTGGCTCGCTAGTATTGAGATTGCCCAAAACAAGGCATGGACTTCTGTTGCATTAAAAATGCCAACTTCAAACTTGGCTGAGGCAACCGTTCCTAATGCGGAGCTTTTTGGCTTGAACACGACAAATAATGGACGCCTTGTTGTCTTCGGTGGTGGATTCCCACTTGTTAGAGATGGTAAGGTTATTGGTGCTGTAGGTGTGAGTGGAAGTTCTGTAGAACATGATGTCCAAGTAGCACAGGCAGCTGTACATGTTTTTGATGCTTTGAATGTTAGCGTATTATAATAAATTGCATACTGTAACGATTGCGGAGTGTTGGGATTATATCGTTGGAGCAAAGCTTCAAAATAAATTTGGATATTTATCTCACAGGTAAAAGGACAGTGAAAGGTAGAATGTTACCTTTCACTGTCCTTTTCAATTTGAGCTGGAAATAAAACCATTCCGCTCTCCATTGGATTACTTTTCCCCGACATCATCTTGGTCCAACAAGTATTCTGCAATAGACACAATTAACGCTGCAACTAACTCTACCGTTAAAGGAACGTTTAGACCAGTCAGGAGTTCATCAGCAGTAAATATTGCAATCCAACTAAAGAATGCCTCAATCATAATCGCGCAGACAATTAATGTGTATTTTCCTGTTAAAAACCGAGAAAAAATAATGCGCGGTACTTTCGCCAAAATATCCGTAAATATGCCGATGATTAACACAAATAATATAAAGGTAAGGATTGTAAATAGCGTATCATATTTAACATCAAAAAGATTAAACAACCCTGCAAAACCAAAGAAATAGAAACCTATCACCAATCCGAATGCAATGGCAAGCAGGACTGTTATTGTCGCTATTGCTATTAACTTTTCTCTCATACCCTTCTTCTCTGATACTTCATCTAATTCCCCCATACACACATCCCTATTTCAAAAGCATTGTCTAACTATTACTCGTAATTTTATTAACTTTTAACACCATTCGTACCGTATTTAATATATGTCCGCCAAAGTTATCCTCGAACTCTGACACGACTTCAAATCCTTTTGCAGTATAGAAGTTCATGCCAATTTTATTGTTTTTCTCCACATTTAGAAGGATTTCTTTTACATTTCCTAATTGCTTGATCCCTTGCTGTAAAAACGCAGTACCAATCCCTTTTCCTTGATATTCTGGATATAAATAGATAGCACCTAGTTCTGTTTTTCCGTCAGTTGTAATTGGTGAGTAGTTTGCAAAGCCAACAATTTTACCCTCTGCCTCAGCAACATAAATAATTGAATGCTTTAGTCTGCTTTTCATATTTTTATCGCTATAAGCTGAAAGTAAAAAATTCTCTTGAATGCCTAATGGAATAATCCCTTCATATGTAGCATTCCAGCTTGTTTTCGCAACATGCTGAACCTGTGGGATATCCTTCTTCTTCATGTTTCGAATCAAATAATCCAAATAATCACCTCAAGTAGTTACTCAATTAAAATATTTCTAACATTATAACATTTATTACTATTAGCGTAACTATTTTTACCATAGTGTCTCTTATTTTCTATTGGACAGTTATAGAGCAACGATTTCCAAGTTTCTTAACCGTTAGAAGACTAGGTTTAAGCCAAGCCTTTGGGTGGCATGCTCAGTTGCATCTATGCATGCTTTCTTATCTAGCAAAAAGCAAGTGACGGAATGCCATCACTTGCTTTCTACTAGTACTGGTATTGTACCTCAACCGTTGCACTCACCATTATTTGCCCAGGCTCAATTGGTGTTGCAAAACTTTCTGCTGATGCTGCCGTCACTTTATACGTAATAGGAGGAGTTCCGGTAGATTGCTCCACAATCTTAATTGGCGGCTGATTAAGATTAAGTCGCAATGTCCTTGCGATGGCTTCAGCTTTGCCATTCGCATTTTCAAGGGCAGCACTAAGGGCCTGCTGGTAGTACATATCCTTATCACGAACAGTAAATTGGATATTTGAAACACGATTCACTCCATTTTTCACTGCCTCATCAATGATGGCACCCGCTTGATCAATTGCACTTATCTCCACAGTAATTCCATTAGTAACATCATAACCTCGAAAAACTTGCTTTCCATCAACAAAATCGTATCTAGGAAATATTGTAAAAACAGTTGTATGAATATTTTCTCTTGGAATTCCCAAGTTAAGTAGTGCTTGAATTACTTGATTCATTGTATTTGCATTTTCCTGCTGTGCCTGACGTAAAGATTCGTTTTCCGTCACAACTTCTAATTGGATGGTTAAGATATTCGGCTCTACTGAAATTTGTCCATTCCCAGAAACAGTCAGTACACGACGTGCCGATGATTGATGCTGTGCCGGTCTATATTCTGCATTTGAAGGATACTGATATGGATAATACAACATGATTCCACCTTTCCAAAATGCGCAGTTCCGTTCTTTTAATGATATGCGCTCTGCGGTGAAATAATTAATGTAAATCCAGCGGAAATTGTAGCGGTAGCATGAGGGAATCTCAACTATTGTTGCTTATTTTGTCGAATATCGGCGTGAACGGAATGGATATCGGCGCCTTTGCTCGATATATCGGCGTATTTTCAAATATATCGGTATTTCTGCGCCCCCTCGGTAATTTTGGCACACTCCCAAATTTCTGCGCCCTTCCGTGCCTGCCTCGAAGCCCTAGACCACACAAGCTTGCGCAAACTAAGTCAGCTCCAATAATCCGGATCCGCCATCCGTATTTCCTCTACAATATCTTCCAAATCCATCGGAGTGATTAGGAAGATTGGATAGTTTCCATCTGCCTGCTTTGCAATGTCATAAAAATATTTTGTACTCCCTGGAAATTCATCATCCATTAGGAGTAGGCAGCCGTCACTCTTATCGACTAGCCACATGTTTTTCGCTTTAAATTGATAGGGTGCTTTATAATCGCCATTATAAATTGGCTGGTAAAAGTCGGCAATCATTGTCAGCTCTTCGTATTTATATTTCAATGGTTCTGGCCAGCGATTGTCCTGATTTTCAAAGGGTGGAAAGATACCAAGATTGATATCATATGTTTCCTTTAAATCGAGAACGACTTCTGCCGTCCAGAGCTCGACACCCATTTGACCGGAAACGAGAACCCATTCTAGTCCTTCTTCTATAAATCCAATTAGCCGTTTTTCGATTGCTTTCTTGATAATTCGGACTTTTGAATCATCTTCTTTAAAAATACCTAATTCTGTTGATTTGTATCCTGTCACCGTTAAGATTTTCATATGTAATCACCGTCTTTAAATTAATATATCCATATCATTATAACCCCTTTAAATATTGTATCAAATAGAAAAAGCCGACAATTCACTTGTCAGCCCTCTATAATCCGTACCTTTTTTACCATCTATGGTGAGATGGATTACCGCCACAACCACACTTGCAGCCTTTATGCGGTCCAAAACCTGGCTGCATTACACCTGCCACTTGACCTCCTGGACCAAATGGCATATTTGCACCTGCCACTTGACCTCCTGGACCATAGCCTGGCATCATCGCTCCTGCCACTTGACCTCCTGGACCATAGCCTGGGCCAAAGCCCGGTGCCATTGCGCCTGCTACTTGACCTCCCGGACCAAATCCTGGGCCAAAGCCTGGTGCCATTGCGCCTGCCACTTGACCAGGACTTGGTACCTCAAACGAACCACCATATTGATCAACACTGTTAACTGTATTTTGCACAGATGTTGAATGCGGAAATACGTGATTATTCTTCACTAAATGATGGTTCATAATCGTAGTATGGGAAGGATGCACATGATCTACTTCACTTTCGGAAAATTGATTGACACAATTAAACTTTGTAGGATGGACAATTGTCTTTCGACAAGTATGGCATCTACAATGTCTTCCATGACGAAATCTCATTAGATTATCCCCTTTCTTGTTATAGGTTCACTATTAACCTATGATAGTTACCATGGGGATGCATGTGCAGCTACCTATTTTCAATTAAGTTTTCACTGCATGTTTCAATTCATTAATCAAATGCTTTTCAATCTCCTTCGTGTCATCAAGATGGAATGCATGTGCAGATTTCTCCAACCAAACTAACAGCTTACATACACAAGTATTAATAATGCGCCAGCAACCCTTTCTTCATCGCCACTCGTTCACAGAGGAAAAAGAATCCGAGACCGATAACAAAATAGAATACAGCATTAAATCCTAGTATCAGGAAATCTTCCATCCTAATTTGACTGAGTGTAACACCATGGATCATCACAGCCCGTACTAAGTCGACCCCTTTTACAAAGGGGAAAAATGCCAGGAAAGGTGCAACGGTTAGCGGAACAAAGGTTAGTCCAGCTAGAATGAACTGTAATATTTGGAGAAATGCTTGAATTTGTTTCAAGACAATCGATAGGCCAGCAATAATAAATCCAAGACCAAACATACTAATCAAGGTCAAGATTAATATTGGCAATATCGTGATAATGTCGATATTTAGCCATTGGCCAGTCGTCAGCATCGATAAATATAGTAATGCAACAATAATCAAAAAACTTACGATTGTGGAGGATATCAACCTTGCGAGCATAATGCGCCAAATCCCCATCGGAGACATACTCAATTGTTCAAGTGTTCCCTGTGTCGCTTCATTTGTAATTTGCCAGCCAATGGCATTTACAACAATCATCGCTAAATACCAGAAAATATAGTTTACAATCACAAATTGAACATTTGAATCCTGTGTTGTTGGGTCACCGATTAATTGAATCCCAGCAAACATACCAATAAAAATAATATAAAAAGTAAGCAGCATTGCGATCGTATTCGGTAAGTACCGCTTATATTCAATATATTCCATCCGAATGTTTGCCTTAAGAAGATTGAATCCTTGCATTATATATTTCCCCCTTTACAATTTTCATAAATATTTCTTCAAAATTAATTGACTTACGATCAATTGATTAAACTGGTGTCTCTTCTAACTTAAAAATATCAAATAAATCATAGATTGCTTCGCTTTTTTCAAGATCCACACCAACTGAAGATTGATTGATATCTTCCTTATACTCTGCTCCGGGAAACGTAAGCTTCAGTAATTTCTGCTGTTTTTCACTTAATGGTCCACCTAGTGTTATCGTATAGGCACGAACTTCAAACAATCGTAATAAATTATCCACCTTGTCATCTGTAACAATCTCTCCTCCATTAATAATCACGGTCCGTTCACAGATATCTTGAATTACATCCATATCATGGGAGCTAATAATGATCGTTCGATTATAATCACTTGCGATACTTCGAAGTAAATCACGTACTTCATAGCTTGTTTCGACATCGAGTCCAAGTGTCGGTTCGTCTAGCAGAATGACGTCACTATCGGCTAACATTGCCACTGCGATTGCCAGTTTTTGCTGCATTCCTCGTGAAAGACGATTGACTAGTTCCGAAGATTTCTCTTGTAAACGAAACTTTTCCAATAATTCATCAACCTGTTTCTTAACCTCTTTCCTTGAAGCACCACGATTTCCAGCAAAATATTCCAGGTTCTCTCTAACAGTCAAACGCCAATATAAATTTCGATTTCCTTCAAGCACTGCACTGATATGGCGTAATGCTTTCAAACGTTTCTCTCGATTATTGATTCCATTGATTGTAATTGTTCCGGAATCAGGAATTAGCAGACCACATATCATCTTAATTGTCGTTGTTTTCCCTGCTCCATTTGGTCCAAGAAGGCCGACTATTTCTCCCCGATTCACTTTGAAGGATACATCTGTGACCGCATGGATATACTCTTTTGACTTCCGCTTCCGATAAGACTTCTTAAGATTCTGAACTTCGATAATAGTTTCCACCCTATCCATCCCTTTCTGTCCTAAGCTACTTCCAATCTTACATCGAAACTGAATTAGCCTCTACATTCCTTAGAACGAAAATTGCTCAGTCTAGAGACTGACTGAAGTTTCACTAAAATTGAACACTAAATCGTCTAAAGCTGTGGAGCCCGCTTCCGTGTCTTACAACATTCCTATCTCGAAGTTCTTTTACTGCTCCTAACACTTCATCCAAAATGGACGCATCAATCCCCAGCTGATTATGTGAACCATAAACCGTTTTTACATTTTCTATTTTTGCAATTCTCTCCAATGAGTTTACTAATTCTTCCGGATCTGTCGTAGGGTAAAAGGCATAAATCGGTGTCTCCAAATAAAGTAAATCTCCGGTGAACAAGTATCTTCGACCTTTTTCATATATGCAACAGTGACCAGGGGAATGTCCTGGTGTATGTATAATTTCTAACAGCCGATTACCAATATCAATCTTGTCTCCATCTACTAATAAACCTGTTGGCTCACCTTGAAACGGTGTAAAAGTATCAGAGTTAAATGACGCAGGTGTTGCTTTGGTAATATCCCTTCCAATATTTATTCTAATTTGCTCCAGCGATAACCCTTCGATTCCATTTATTAACCAATCCGATTCCGCCTCATGCACATAAATCTCAGTAAACTCCCCATGGCTGCCAATATGATCTGTATGGACGTGAGTAGTAAGTACAATAATTGGTAAATCTGTCAATTGATCTGTTATTCGTTTGATATTATCGATTCCAAGTCCAGTATCAATCAATGCAGCTTTATTTGTACCAATTAATAAAAATGAATGTACCTTTTCCCAATGCCCATACTCACTAATTGCGAAAGTGGTTTCATCCAATTCCGTTACCGTGAACCATGAATCAGAAATAATCGTCATATTTAATCCTCGCTTTTTTATTTTGATTATACTTAATATTCCAACTTAAGGAAAGTAGGCTTTTATAGTTCCCTGTTGGATCTATTAGTCATTCGCGTTATAATTATTTTTAGTAGGTAAGTGCAACTAAGGCTGTCACCTAAAAGCTTGGTGACAACAAGTTTTCTAAGATTAAACTTGAAACTTTATAAGTTAATAGAACGTATGAACAAGATAAACTTTTATTATCGCTTTAAAGGAGGTGAATACAGATGTTTCTTGAATTGTTAAATGAACTATTGAGTGATTTTTCGCCAATCTACCTTTATTTGAGTTTTCTACTGTCCGTCGTTTATTTTGATTATATCCAGCTAGATTTCCGCTGTGCCATCGATAAGAACCATGCGTTTATTCGAAAAAGTCATGCATTGAAGCTAGATTCCCTTCCAAGACAGCAGCCGATTTCTGGAGCTATTAAAATTCATAATTGGATTACAAATAAAACGAAACGAATCGAAATCCCTGATGATGATAACGAAGCATACTCCAACTCGAATATTTCAAAAGATAAAATTCGAGGAGGACAAAAATGGAAAAAAGGTCTGTATTCACGTTCTTTAAAAAATATAAAATTAGCTTCCTGCTTCTGTTCGTTGTATTTTTAGCAGGTTGTCAAGGCGCAATAAATGAACCGATTGATGCAAACTCAGCTGGCTGGTTTGATCATTACTTCGTCTATACATTTTCACGATTAATAAAAGGTATTGCTGGAATATTCAACGATAATTATGGATTATCTATTATTATAATTACGTTAATTATCCGCTTGGCATTAATGCCATTTTTATTAAAACAAACGAAGAGCAGCATGCAAATGCGTGAAAGAATGAGTGTCATCAAACCTGAAATAGATGCACTTCAAAAGAAATATGAAAATAAAAAAGACACTGCATCAAGATCGGAAATGCAGCAAGAAATGATGAAAATTTATCAGAAGCACAATATGAATCCACTTGCTTCTCTTACCGGATGTTTACCAATGCTCATTCAATTTCCAATATTAATCGCATTTTACTATGCGATTCGCAGAACACCTGAAATTGCAACCCATTCTTTCTTATGGTTCAATTTAGGGCAAACGGATATTCTTATAACTATCATCGCTGTAATCGTTTATTATCTGCAATTTAAGGTCTCACAAAAAAGCATGGAACCACAAATGCGCAAGCAAATGGCAATTATGGGATTAATTTCTCCAATTATGATTGGTTTCATATCGCTTAACGCGCCAGCTGCATTACCTTTATATTGGGCTGTCGGCGGAATCTTCATGATCGTCCAAACGCTAATCGCACAGAAGTTGTATGCACCTGTCCAAGGAAAATAATATGAATTTATGGAGGGTAAACCTCTGGACATCCATAAGTTGGGGTTCCACTCAAACTCCAAACTAAAAAACACTTCCAAAATCAACTTTGGAAGTGTTTTTATATAATCATCCTATATTTTTTTGATTCTGTTCCTTTAATAAATCTCTAATCTCAGTTAGAAGTTGTGCTTGTGCATCGATTTCTTCTTCTTCCTCTTCTACCTCTTCTTTGTGTTTAAATTTACTTATAAACCGTATCGCTAGGAAAATTGCAAAGGCAACAATTAGAAAGTCCACAAATGATTGAATAAAATTACCATATAATACCTCTGCATCATCAATTGTAATTTTAAGTCCTGTAAAGTCAATTCCACCCATCAACATTCCGATTAATGGTGTGATAATATTTTCAACAAATGATGTGACGATTCCACCGAAGGCAGCACCAATTACTACCCCAATCGCCAAATCGATTACATTCCCTTTAAACGCAAATTCTTTAAACTCTTGCCACATGTTCTTATATCCCTCTTTCTCTAAATATAATACCCGAATAATTATACGACAAACGCAGTAGATATGAGGGGGATTTACTGAAATAAAATAACAAGGAGCAATATCTTTATCGATTTGCTCCTACCACAACTATTTATTTTAAATACATTCTACAATCCATGACTCTTATTTGTGTTTTGCTTCGAATGATTTGCATTCTTCACTTTTTTCGACCCACTTAAAGGTTCGCCATACGGTTGCACAGGACTTTGAGGTAAATTTGCACGTTCTTGTTGTTTTGGACCTTTAGGTTTCCCAGCCATCAAATATTCCTCCCTTCATTACAAGCTTAGTTTTCATCACTACTCGATAATTATGCAACATCTCTTAAACCGTTGATATAATTGATTTAGGCTATATTTTGTATTAATGAATCTAACGTCAAGTGTCTAATTTATTTTATCTGTTATAATTAAACTGTCGCTTGCTTCACTGTATTTAGGAAGAAAGTTCTATTTATTTTTTTTTGGCTAAAAAGGTATACTTTCTTAAACTTTGGTGCTATACTAAGAATAATTATTGTTGTTCGTGAGCGATACAAGATATAAGTTTTGACTTTTAAGTGATTATTCTTGATTATTATCTTGAACAAAAATAGTAATAAACGTGCAAACAGCACATGGAGGTTTTTTTAATGAGCAAAGGTACAGTAAAATGGTTTAACGCAGATAAAGGTTTCGGTTTCATCGAAGTTGAAGGTGGAGACGACGTATTCGTACATTTCTCTGCAATCCAAGGTGAAGGTTTCAAATCTTTAGACGAAGGTCAAGAAGTAACTTTCGATATCGAAGAAGGTAACCGTGGACCACAAGCAGCTAACGTTGTTAAAGCGTAAGCTCTTTAATAGAAAAAGACTTCTCATACGAGAAGTCTTTTTTATTTGCCTTATTTTCTCATTATGATAGATGCAACTGCTGATATTCAGGTGCTTCCCGTAGATAAAAGGATTTCAAAATAAAAGGTCGAGGACTTATAACTCTCCTCGACCTTATCTCTGATTACTTATTTCGTAAACTCACTCGTCAATACTGTTACAATTTGTTTCTTACGTGACACAACGCCTTTAAGCAATGCTCGGTTATTTACAAGTGTTACATTAAATGCTTGTTCAACTTTATCTTGACCTTTTCCTAATGCTAATGCTTCAGAGTCGTTGTTGATAATATCTGTTACTGCTAGTAAGAATAAATCAAGATCTTTTTCCTTAATTACTTTGACGATTTCCGCTTCCAATTCAGCTTGATCTTCATAAACCTTTGCAACATCTACTGCATTTACTTGAGCAATTTCAACCTTTGCGTCACCCATAGCAAATACTTTGGAATCTAAGGAAATAATGTCTGCAGCTGTTTTATCGCTTAAATCTGCTCCAGCTTCCAGCATTTTTAAGCCATATGTTTCAAGTTCAATACCAGCAATTGCAGCCAACTCATGTGCTGCATCAACATCTTCTTTCGTGCATGTTGGTGATTTCAATAGTAAAGAATCAGAAATAATCGCAGAAACTAATAATCCCGCTACTTCTTTTGTTACTTCAATACCTTTTTCTTTGAACATTTTATTTAAGATTGTTGCAGTGCAACCAACTGGTTCAGCTCGGAAATAGATTGGATCCTTCGTTTCAAAATTAGCAATGCGGTGATGATCAATTACTTCAGCGATTCGAACATCTTTGATATTATCAACACTTTGCTGGAATTCATTGTGATCGACTAATATTACTGCTTCCACATCCGAATCTACTTTTTCAATTAATTGTGGAGCTTCGACACCGAAATAATCCAATGCGAATTGTGTCTCTTTATTCACAGATCCCAGTCTAGCAGGCTCTGCCGTTTCACCAAGTTTATTTTTCAAATCAGCGTATGCAAGCGCAGAACAGATTGTATCTGTATCAGGGCTCTTATGCCCGAAGATTAATGTTTTTGACATGTCCATTTCTCCTTCTATGTATAGCATTTCACTATATAAGATTATCATACTTTCGACCAAAAAGAGTAATATTTTACATAACTTTTACCTGTGTATTAGCACTAGTTATTGTACCATTGGATTATTTCTTTTCTTCTATCTAAGTTTTGTACTTCCTCTGGGTTTATGCCATTTAGATCAAGTACTTTCACGAACGGTTTTAGTGGCCCATCATAATCCTGCAATTTTACGATACAATACCCCTTTGTGATATATGGTGTGATTTCCAAAATAGCCTTATCTGCATATAACTCATAAATCTTTTCTTCTTCTGCTTCACTTATTTCCCATACCTCTGGTTTATCATTGCTGACCACCTGAATACCTTCATTATTTTTCACTTGCTCGCCTGCCGTAATAATCGTTGGCGGCTCCTTGCGATTGATTGAGTCTAATAAACGAATGGCCTCTGACAGCCCGATCAATATCAATCCATTAAGAAATGCTGATGGAAATAAATATAAAAACGTGCTCCAGAAAAATTTATACTCTTCGCCGCCATAGCCACCCATTTCATAATCTAACTGGTATGAATTAACAATCGAATGAACAATACCAATAATAATTACTACAATCCCTAAATAAAACAATATCCTGCCAATGATATTTTTCTGTTTCATCTGTACTTCCCCCTGTCCAATAATTAATTCTGCATGAATACGCCATTTTCCTCTATAATCATACAATTACTTTCAATGTCTAACAAAATAATCTATACTTTAATTTGAACTACAAGGAGGAATCATAATGTCAAGAAAACAATTTAATTTAACAAGAACATCATTAATCACGTTTATCCAGGACTTGGATGAAAATACAGCTGATATTCAGGCAAAATATTTTAATAATACGATTCGCTGGCATCTAGGCCATGTTCTAGTTGTTACTGAAAAGCTATTATTTATGTATCCGAAAAAATCGGAGCATTTCCCTAAAGAATATGCGGAATTATTTAGTTCTGGAACGAAGCCAGCAGATTGGACTACGACACCTCCAACATTAGAAGAGCTAACGACATATCTATTAGACCAGCAAGAGAGAGTCAATCAGTTTGATGACTTATTCTGGAAGACAAATGTACCTTTCAAAGCACCATTTGGTCATATCGAAACATACGAAGATTTGCTAATAATGCTCGGATTTCATGAAGCAGAGCACGCTGGAAAAATAAAAGCAATGAGACAAGTCGTGGAAGCAGAGTAAAATGCGCAAGAAAATCATTATCATTGGTAGCGGGATACTAGGCGCCAGTACTGCATATTATTTAGCAAAGCAAGGTGCCGATGTCGTTATTATTGATAGAATGCAAAAGGGGCAGGCAACAGATGCTGCTGCTGGCATCGTCTGCCCATGGATTTCGCAACGACGTAATAAAGCATGGTATCATTTAGCCAAGAATGGAGCACGCGTATACCCTGATTTAATTGATCAGCTGGCAAAAGATGGCGAGGCTGATACTGGTTACTCACGGGTTGGTGCCATTAGTTTACATACCGATGAAAAGAAACTAGTCGCAATGCGGGATCGTGCATTAAAACGCCGGGAAGAAGCACCTGAAATTGGGGAAGTGACGATGCTTGATGAGGAACAAACAAGAAGCCTGTTCCCTATTCTATCCGATACATATCGCTCTGTTCATATTAGTGGAGCTGCACGTGTCGATGGCAGGAAATTAAGAGACTCTTTACTTCGTGCTGCCTCAAAGCATGGTGCAAGTACTTTTACAGGTGATGCCCATTTGGTTAAAGATGGCCACAAGATAATTGGTGTTTCTGTTAATGATTCAATCATAAAGGCAGATACTGTTATCGCTGCAACTGGTGCTTGGATGAACGAACTGTTTGAGCCGCTCGATATTAAGTTTGATGTTACTCCACAGAAAGCTCAAATTATGCACGTACAGCTTCCTGATATAGACACGTCTAACTGGCCCGTTGTAATGCCACCATCAAGCCAGTATATGCTCGCATTTAATGACAGAATCATCATTGGCACGACACATGAAAATGACACGGGTTTTGATCATCGTGTGACTGTTGGAGGTACCCACGAAATCGTCAGCCAAGCAATGGAAATCGCGCCTGGTTTGAGTAATGCTGCCATTCTTGAGACAAGAGTTGGTTTTCGCCCATTTACTCCCGGATTTCTGCCAGTAATCGGTGCACTGCCAGGTTACGAAGGCTTATATCTCGCCAATGGGCTAGGATCATCAGGACTTACGATGGGACCCTTTATTGGTAAGCAGCTAGCAAATCTTGCACTTGGCAGCGAGCTTGAAATTGACTTGTCTGATTATGATGTTGCAGGGGCAATTAAATAGGCATTACCTGGGGTTTACCCAGGTAATGCCTATTTGGTTTCTGTGTATTTTTAGAGGTTGAGGCTATCGCTCGATTAAGAGTTGTCTTAAACGCCGTTCTCTTCCTTTAATTCATTCCCTTAGTAACACCACTAATCCGATTTTTCAACTGTTGACTTTCCTCGTTCAAGCCGATAAATCGAACCTTGATATCGTTTTGCAAAAATTTCAATTCAATTTTATCCAATGCACCAGTTGCAGAGCCATCCCATAAATGTGCATGTGTTAAGTCTATCTCGACCTGTTTGACACTATCGTTAAAGTTGAATTTATCTACAAAGTCGCTGACTGAAGCGAAGAATAGTTGACCCTCCACGTAATACACTCGTCTTCCAGCCTTCATATCCAGCGTATCTTTCACCTTTACTTTCGAGATTTTCACTGCGAAGAAGATGGCACTCAGTAAGACTCCGGCTAGAACCCCTAAAGAAAGATTATTGGTTGCTAGAACGATAGCTACAGTAATAATCATGACGACTGCATCTGTTCTTGGTACATTTAAAATATTTTTAACTGACGCCCAATCAAATGTACTAATCGAAACCATAATCATCACGCCTACTAATGCGGCCATCGGTATTTGGACAACGAAATCACCTAGCACAACAATCAGGAACATTAAAAATGCACCAGCAACAAAGGTTGATAATCTGCCCCTTCCACCAGACTTTACATTAATAACGGACTGGCCAATCATCGCACATCCAGCCATTCCACCGAATAGTCCTGCAACAATGTTCGCAATCCCTTGTCCACTTGCTTCTCTATTTTTATTACTTTCTGTATCTGTCATATCGTCGATTATATTAGCAGTTAATAATGACTCAAGTAAACCGACAATCGCTAATGATAAAGAATAAGGTAGAATAATCATTAATGTCTCCAATGAGAATGGGATCTGAGGGAAAAGAAACACAGGTAATTGCTTCGATAAATCTCCCATATCCCCAACATTACGGACGCCAATATCTCCGAAAATAACGATAGCCGTTATAATGATAATCGCAACTAATGTTGAAGGAACAGCCTTTGTAATCCGCGGAAAAAGATAAATAATTACTAAGGTCAACCCTACAAGTGCATACATTACCCAGGATTCTCCGACAAAATGCTGTAATTGTGCAGTAAAAATAACAACTGCCAATGCATTCACAAAACCAATCATTACCGAACGTGGAACAAATTTAATATATTTCGCTAATTTAAAAATACCAATAAGAATCTGAATCAATCCTGTAAGAATTGTCGCTGCAAATAAATACTCAAGACCGTGTAATGCTACTAAATTTACCATTAACATTGCCATTGCACCAGTTGCTGCAGAAATCATACCAGGTCGTCCACCAACAAAGGCAATCACAATGGCGATACAAAATGAGGCATACAATCCTACCATTGGATCTACTCCAGCTATAATTGAAAAGGCGATAGCTTCTGGAATTAGTGCTAAAGCTACTACCATTCCAGCTAAAATATCACCTTTCACGTTTCCAAACCATTCCTGCTTTAATTGTTCTACTCTCAAGTGTTTTTTCCCCTTCTATAGTTTACTGTTTTTAAGCATTCTCACTGCTTAAACCGATAATAACTACAGCATTTTATCACACATTGATTGATTAAGCAAAACAGCAGGACGAAACATTGTTTGGCTAATCTCAAATTCATCGATTTATTATGGTTATCAACGTTTATTATTTTTTTACGTGTTTCCAATTCGCAAATCTCAGCAAATAGCTTCATACTGTCAGTAGCAGATTTATAATATTTTTAAATTACTTTCTCCTGCCTAAACTTCTTAATAGAATAAGCCTATCGTTATCAAACTCTTCCACAAATATAATCTTTATTGTTCTAACCGTTAATCGCTCAATCAAATCTAAAAGCTGCTCTTCTTTCTCTAGCTTCATCACCATTTTATTTACCACTCGCCAGTTGCTTTAGCGCAATAAGCAGCAACACTGGATAAAGCATTCTCCTATTATCCAGGCTCGTACCTAAACGATGTTTGATAGCATATGCAATCATTTCATTAGCTACTTGTTCTAAATTGTTTCCCTGCAAATGAATAAGTCCGCCCAATGTTGTATACGTATCATCTCCCATTGGCATTAACAGACCTGAAATTAACTCTCCACGCTTAGGTGCTTGAAACTTTCGATTATAGATACAAACTATTTTCGATTGCTCACTGAATACCTCACGTAAAACAAATAATCTTCCACTTAAACTGTCATCCCTTTCAACGTAATAAAAACTCGGATTAAGCTGAAGCCAACTAGAAAGTACTTCACGGACCTTTAAGGTTTTGTCCTCGATTCTATCACTATTTTCTTGTAAATAATGTTCATATATTGTTTCCTTCTTTGTCCCAATCGGCAGACAATATGTTGACCAATAAATCAGTTGTGAGAAAATTTTCTCCTCTAATTCGTTAGAAATTTTCATACCAGAAAGTAACTCATCAATAATAGTATTAATCTTCTCTTTAAAACAATTAATCGAGTAATAAAAAACATCATCTAAAATATCAAATAAATCCTCCTGAACCTTGTCAGGAAAAAAAACAATGTTTGTTGCTTTCGTAGCCATCCCTTCATCCCCTCCTAATTGCCATCATTTTAGCATGGATTAAAAAGGATTGCAGAAATCAAAATAGCATTTTCAAAGTACTTTAAGTAATGATAATTCAATTTTATTCTAAGCAGAAATATAATTATCATTAAAGTTAATTGATGCAATTTTATATTTAAGACAAAAAAATAGACAATACAAGATTGTCTATTTTTACGGTTTCCAACTCAGTTTATCATCATCTTCAATAATTCCAATCAGCGCATCTGCCACTTCTGACTGCCGAAGTAACATATCCTTTAGTCTAAATTTTATATCGTCGGCATCTGCAAGAGTTAATCCTTTCTTCAGCTCAACTGTTCCTTCGACATGGAATAATCGTCCTTCTTGTATGATTCTAATTCGATAAATATCAACTACCGCTTCATCCGCAAGCAATAAGCTCGTAATCTTATCTTCTACATCTTTCGGAGCTGCCACCCCAATTAAACCGACCATATTATCATAGCCTACTCGAAAGGCAACGAATAACATCAATAACCCTATGATAATAGAAACAATCCCATCTGCTTGAAGAATACCGAAAGTTTGTGCCAGTACGATACCTATGATTGCTAAAACAGCGCCAGATGTCGCAACTAAATCCTCATAGAATACTAAACGTGTTGCTGGGGAAGCCTTCCCAACATTTTTAAATGCTGTACTAAAGATTCCACCATCTCCCCCACCTGTTTCATGTGCAATTTCCTTCATTGCCTTAAACAGAATAAAACCGTCTACTAAAAACGCTGCTACTAGAATAATGATATTAAGGGTAAACCCTGAAGTTTGTTCTGGATGCTGAAATAAATGCCAGCCTTCTTTAATCGTTTCATATGCCATAATGGTCACGACTAAGACCGCAATCATACAAAAGATATTGATGACTCGACCAAAGCCAGTAGGAAAGCGTTTGGAAGCTGGAAATTCCGCTAACACACTTCCAAAATATACAAATCCCTGATTAATGGAATCTGCTAGAGAATGCATTGCCGAAGCAAACATGGTTCCATTCCCACTTAAACTGGCCGCAACTCCTTTAATTCCAGCAAGAAAGATATTCCCTAATGCTGCAACCCCTGACGATGTATTTCCCTTTTTGAGCTTATCAATGAATCCCATGTAACGCCCCCTCTCTATTTACGTTTATCTTTCCCCAACCTAAAAAAAATAACCATTTTTAAGCACTATTACTTGGCAGTTTCTTATCGAAACGCTGATTTTCTATCTCATTAATTCTTCTTCCGATTTTCAAATAAAAGTACTGGAAAATAGGACTTTGAATGAAGGTAAAAATAAACGTAAATACAAAGACAGGACCACCTAGAATTAAACCGATCACCAATACCAAGCTCTCCGAAATAATTCTAACTCTGCCAATAGGTGCGCCTAGCTTATCAGAAATTGACAGCATAAACCCATCTCGAGGACCAGAACCAACTCCTGCCGCATTATATATACCGCCGCCAAAGCCCATTATCACAATCCCGATAATCATCAGTACAACATCAACCCACGTATTGCTAGGTACTGGCAAGAAATCAAGCCACATATAGAAATCAACAAATGCCCCAACTAAGATTGCATTAAAAAAAGTTCCTAACTTTATGTAACTTTTATCAAGGAGCCAAGAAATGACAATAAGAACTACGGAGATAATAATATTCCATGATCCAATAGATAGACCGACCCTTTCAAAAAAAGAAACATTGAGCACATCCCATGGATGAAGCCCAAGGTGCTGCACATTGATTGTCATTGTTATACCAAAACTAAAAATTAATAGTCCGATAAAGAAAACGGACCAACGAAGGGAACTTAACAGTTTAATCAGCCTACTTTCGTCAATATACTAAATATTATAATAGCAGATTTTTTGATAAATATGTTGAATAAATTTTACTGTAAAATTCCCCATCAAAAGTTACTGGTGTTCGGGGGAATAAGATTAGTACTGATTGATGTAATCACATAGATAGAATCCAATAATACATTTGAGGAATTTTTACCTCTTGGTCCCGACTTGGCATAGATGCTTTCGTCCGCTTAAAAAAGATTGGACCTGCATCGAACTTTCTTGTCTATAGTTTTTAACTATAGCTAATGATACATTTTAGAGATTACCTTATAACCTTCACCTCATGATAAGATTCTACTTAATCACTTTTCCGTATTCGTAAGTGTTAATACCATGGGAATTTTGCAAATAAGAAGAAAAAACTACTTGGAAGGAATGAAAAACGTATGACGAGAACCATTCAGACATCACAAGTTTTGGCAAACAGTAAATTTAACAAGTTTCACTTGCTCGTATTTCTTTGGTGTTTTTATGCTATTGCCTTTGACGGCTTTGATGTTGCCTTATATGGCATCGGATTGCCATTGATGATGGAGGATTATAATATTACTGTTGTGGAAGCAGGAGCAATTAGCAGCTATTCTGTCATTGGCACGATGATTGGAACGTTTTTATTCGGGTCTCTATCTGATATCATTGGCCGGAAAAAAGCTATCGCAATTTGCTTATTTTTATTCAGTGTCTTTACATTTTTATCTGGATTTGCACCAAATGCTGATATATTCCTGATTATGCGCATTGTTGCTGCATTGGGGCTTGGTGGAATTATGCCAATTCTAGTAGCTGTGATGGCAGAGTACTCACCTAGGAAAAAGCGGGCATTAACAGTTGCAATCATGTATTGCGGTTATTCTATCGGTGCAATCCTTGCTTCATTAATTGGAATGTACTTGATGGAAAGTCTCGGGTGGAGATTTTTATATTGGCTTAGCATTATTCCATTCCTAACATTGCCATTTTTCTTGAAACAGTTTCCGGAATCCGTTTCTTATCATCTCCTTCGCAAACAAGGGGATAAGATAGCAAGTATTCTAAATAAAGTCGACCCTGATGGCAACTATCAAGCAACAGACAACTTTGAATATGAGGATTTTAAAGAAAGTACAAAGGAGTTTCCTATTAAGAAAGTTTTCTCTAATAAGAGGACGGTTAGTACATTGGCCTTTTGGCTTGCAGTCGGTTGTTCGATGTTAGTGATTTCTGGTTTAACGACATGGCTTCCAAAAATCATGCTGGAATCTGGACATGGAATCGCTTCAAGTTTATCCTTTAATCTCGTTCTCTCAATTGGACAAATTACCGGATCTATCTTTGGAGGTATATTAGTCGGACGCATCGGACATCGCAGAGTATTAATATCCATGTTCTTCATTGCGGCTCTTAGTTTTGTTTTCTTAAGTTTGTCCTCCAATACGCTCTTATTATATCTATTGATTGCTTTAACCGGCGCATGTACAGTCGGCACACAGAATTTAGTCAATCCGTATATTTCGGAATATTACCCTAGAGAAATTCGGGCAACAGGACTAAGTATAGCAGTTGGAGTTGGGAGAATCGGAGGAATACTGGCTCCTGTAGCCATCGCCCTATTGCTTACAACGAATCTAGCTCCACAGCATGCATTTATGGCATTCGCGGTTCCATGTTTACTAGGAGCTATTGCTTTTATGATTGTCCAGGAGAAATATGCAAGTTTTGATCGTGTATTAGAAATAGATAAACAGAAGACGGCTTAATCAAGTCTTAGCTCAAATTGATCGTCCAACTGCAAACGAATAAAGTGTCAGTCCCCCTATTCACTATCACTTTTGTGTAATAAGGGACTAGACACCATTGCATTTCGAATTATCTCATTAATAGACCTATCCTCATTCCTACCTAAAAAGACAGTTGATATCTCTTTGTATTCTCATATACTGAAGCATTAGTCTAGCTTGTCGTCCCTCTTCGGTATATGGATCTTGCAGTTTTGTAAGCCGGTTAACGAATTGATCATCACAACGACAATAATCTCTTGTCTTTCGGTAGCAAATATCATGTTCCTTGCATGCGGCATCTACTGCATTAATGGGTTTATCAGGCCCGCTACACCCTGGACCACACCAATTATATCCTGGAAAGATGCAAAAACGCGGGGACCTTCTTCTTCTATTATTCATCTCCTCTCACCCCCTAACATTTAATTACAAGCAGATATATATTAATAAAATATGTTTTATAAAAAAAATTGCGTAGTCATACGTGCTAATGTTCTTGGTTAAGAGGGAGAATTATGCAATAAATCTATATTACTTATCAATGCTCTAATCGCAAAAAGACCAACACTTTGAGTTCACAAAGCGTTGGCCTTCATGGTACACAGGTGGTACACAGGGACAGGTTCATCGTCCCATAGTCTAATTGGGTCAAGGAACCTGTCCCGCGGTCCTAGATATCCAGCAATATAGGAACAATCATTGGCTCTTTCCTCGTACGTTCTTTTACATATTGTGCAATTGCCCTTTTCAACTGTTTTTTCATAGTATTCCATGAATATCGATTTGCTTCATGCAGCTCGTTTATTGTTTCTATTGTAATTCGATTCATTCCTTTTCGGAGTTCAGAGAAATTCTGATCTACGAATCCACGAGAAATAAATTCGGGATCAGCGAGGACTTTATCTTCCTGTTTATTCATCGGTATGATAATCATGAGCATACCATCCTCTGAAATCTTTTTACGGTCACGCAACACAAATTCCATGTCTCCTACATCCACCCCGTCAACATAAGTGTTTCCATTCGGTATCGTTCTCGTACTTCGGGCAATAGAATTTTCAATATCAACAACATCACCATTTTTTAAAATAAATGTATTGCCCTCTTCCACACCTACAGATTCTGCGAGCATACGGTGATGATGCAGCATTCGATATTCACCATGAATTGGTATAAAGTATTTCGGCTTCATCAAGGTAAGCATGAGCCTTAAATCTTCCTGATAACCATGACCGGAAACATGCATACCGGAACTGCTTCCCGATCCATAAATAACATGAGCTCCGAGTTTATATAAGTTGTCGACAATACTAGTTACATTCTTTTCATTCCCTGGAATAGGGCCTGCTGCAAGGATAACCGTATCTTCCGCTAAAATCTCTACATCGCGAAAGTTTCCAGTGGACAGACGACTAAGGGCCGCCATCGTTTCTCCTTGGCTTCCAGTACATAAAATAGTCACCATTTCTGGTGGCAATTCATTTATATCACGGGGTTCAATTAACATATCTTTAGGAATCGTTAAGTAGCCACGTTCCATCGCAACCTTTGCTACATTCACCATCGACCGGCCAAGTAAAGCTAGCTTTCGATTGGTTTTCTTAGTAGCATTGACAACCTGCTGGATACGACTAACATTTGAAGCGAAAGTAGATACTATCACTTTTCGTTTTGCCTTCATAAGGATCTGTTCCAAATTTTTACCTACCATTTGTTCAGAAGGCGTATAGCCAGGTCGCTCTGCATTGGTACTTTCCGATAGTAGAAGCAGTACCCCTTTGTTCCCAATAGCAGCCATTTTATGAATATCTGGTCGCTCATTGTTCTCAGGGGTCAAATCAAACTTGAAATCCCCAGTATGTACAATCGTTCCATCTGGAGTATTAAAGACAATACCTAAACAATCGGGGATACTATGAGCCACTTTGAAAAAGCTGATATTCATTTCACCGATTTGAACCTCTGAATCTGAGTTAATTTCAATAAGTTCACTTTCTCTTAAAATTCGATGTTCTTTTAATTTGATTTCAATAAGTCCAAGTGTGAAGCTCGTCGCATACACTGGCACATTTACTTGTTTCAAGAAGAAAGGAACTCCACCAATATGATCCTCATGGCCATGTGTAACAATTAAGGCACGAACACGGTCCTTATTTTCGATTACATAAGAAATATCGGGAATAATTAAATCAATTCCTAATAAGCTCTCATCGGGAAACTTATTTCCACAATCGATAATTACAATATCGTTTTCATATTCAATGGCGTACATATTTTTCCCAATTTCCTCTAGGCCACCAAGGGCAAAAATCGATAGTAAATTATTTTTTTCTGTACTCATATGAATACCCTCCTGCTTTAAATATGTCTTAGTATGTCCATTAGAATCCATTTTATTTATAATCTGTATTTCAGGAGGATCAGACTAACCTTTCGAATAATTGGGAATTTCTTAGTTATTGAGTAACCCTGGGTAAAATGGATATTAAAACTTTAACTTTTAGGGGAAACGTCCAAAACTGAATAGGGTATTTCGTAAATTAAAAAAAGAAATTAAGGACGATGAGAGTAATCCAATATTCAATTTCCGTTGCAATTATTTACTACCTGCAAAAGATGTAAAAAAATAAGCCAGATATTTTTATCCGACTTACTGAAATGGGCTTTGTCAATGATTTTACTTAATATAATAACTTTTCACAGGATACTAGGCATATCATTAATCCAAATTAATCCATACACTCTTCGTTTCCGTATACAAATCAATTGATTCGGCTCCATTTTCTCTTCCAAGTCCACTTTGTTTATATCCGCCAAATGGTGATGCAGGATCTATTAAATTGTACGTATTTACCCAGACTGAACCCGTTCTTAAACCTTCTGCAACAAGGTGGGCCTTACGTATGTCTGTGGTGTTAACTCCACCGCCCAATCCATACTCGGTTTGATTTGCTAATTTAATTACCTCATCAATATCTGTAAACGGTATACCAGAAACAACTGGACCAAAGATTTCTTCTTGAGCAATTCTCATACTATTGTTTACGTTAGCTAACACGGTCGGTTTAACAAAGTATCCATTTTCTAATCCATCTGCTGCGTTACCGCCGACTAGCATTTCTGCTCCTTCGTCCCGCCCAAGGTCCAAGTATCCTAAAACTCTTTCTTTCTGTTTAGCAGAAATTAGCGGACCTAGATTAGCAGATGGATCAAATCCATTCCCAAGCTTGTAGTTCTTTGTATAATCCGCTAAATCACTCATAAAATTATCATAAATTTTCTTTTCTACAAATAACCGGGAACCGGCAACGCAAACTTGCCCGGAGTTAAGCAAAATCGCATTCGCTGCATTTTGGAGCGCTTTTTCATAATCCGCATCGGCAAATACAATATGTGCTGATTTTCCACCTAGTTCAAGGGAGACCTTTTTCAAATTAGCCGAACTAGACTTCATAATTTGTTTACCTACAGCAGTAGAGCCTGTAAATGCTATTTTATCTACTAAAGGATGGTCCACTAACGATTGACCTGCAGTACTGCCAAAACCAGTAACAATGTTCACAACCCCATCAGGGAATCCAGCTTCCTGAACAAGTTCGCCAATACGCAGTGCAGTTAATGGTGTATTTTCAGCTGGTTTAAGCACAACGGTATTCCCTGTAGCTAAAGCCGTTGACAGTTTCCAAACAGCCATCATTAGTGGACCATTCCATGGAATAATTTGACCGCATACCCCTATTGGTTCTTTTCTCGTGTAATTAAACACTTTTCCTGGAACGGATACCGGTACAGTTTCACCCGTAATTTTAGTCGTCCATCCTGCATAATAACGGATATTTTCAGCTGCTCCACCTGGATAATGTTTCGTCATACTTAATGGGGCGCCGTTATCAAGCGTTTCTAAATGTGCAAGTTCTTCTGCATTTTCTTCAAAAAGATCTGCTAATTTCAATAAAAGTTTGCTTCGGTCATATGGTTTCAATGTTCTCCACGGCCCTTCGTCAAAAGCATGACGTGCTGCACGAACAGCCAAATCAATATCTGCTTTATCCCCTTCAGGAACAGAAGTAATTAGATCTCCAGTAGCTGGATTTCTAGTTTCAAATGTTTTACCCGAAACAGCATCCACCCACCTGCCACTGATAAACATCTTCTTGGGCTTAGAAACAAAGCGGGCAGCATTTTCATTTAATTTAATTAATGTAGTTTCCATATAATCCCTCCCTATTAATAAATATAATGATAATTGAGGTGATTATATGCTCAATAAAGAAGAAGAATTTAAATAAAAAATTCATTAATAGAGCTTCTACTTCATTGCTCTACTATAAAAAGAAGGCGTGACAGCCATCGTTGGACTTATATAGATAGAGAGCTCTTATTCTTTCCTAACAAAAAAGACAGGTAATCTCTACCTGCCTTATCTCCCTTGGTCATAATTTTTTTCGTTTATTTCGGTTTCTGGTTCTGTAGCCCTTCTTTTTCTAATAGCATCAACGATTACAGAATCGATGAATATCAGGACCACACCAAAACTTAGAGCATAATCTGCTAAATTAGGAATACCTTGGCGAAATTGAAAGTGAATAAAATCTGTTACTTGATTAAATAAAATTCGGTCAATGGCATTTCCGACCGCACCACCGACAAATAGAGCAGTTCCTATTTCCAAAACCTTTCCATTTATATAACCTTTATTCAGCATAAATATACTTACAATGGCAATTATGATTGCAACTGGAACAAACAGACGCCCAAAACCTTCAAATAATCCGAATGCAGCTCCACTATTTTGAATGTGGGTAAAGTTTAACACACCTTCCCAAACTACCATCGTATCTCCAACACTTAAATATGTACGAATCCAATACTTAGTTAATTGATCAATTATAATAACAAAAGAAGCAACAATATAGAAAAGGATAAGAATTACACCTACTTTACGTTAATATTTTTAAAGATTGTCTTGATTCAATTTTAATAGGTCAACTCAAGTTTTAAAAGTTTATAGCTTACATTGTAAGCATTCCAAGCCTGATAAAATTGGTAATAACTGAATATAAGTACAGCATATTTTTCCAACCTTCTCACTCACTTTAAGTTATATTCGAAACAATTATGAATAAGGTTTCACGTTTCATCTTTCTTTAACAAGCCCCTTTAATTAAAAAAGATCGCCATATTGACGATCCCACTTTTTAAAGCAGCCGTTTGTTAAAGTAGATTTCTCCACAAACTTCCAAATATCATTTCACTTATTTCTATAAGATTAGTTTACACTGTGTTACAACAAAACACCCCTTAAGATAAAAATCTAAAGAGGATAAAACAGTACAGCTTTATTTTAACTGCTTTTTCTTCTTTTTTGTGCCCAGTATGATAAGGGCGACGTAGATTACGATGGCAATCGAATCTATAATCGTATCCTTAAGCGCTGAAACGTCAAAAAATGCCGTTACACCAAGAATAGCCATCAATCGGACGATCAGGATTGCTACAATCAACCAAGCTGAAAACCGGATTTTTGATTGATCCCTTTGGAATGACATGAAGATGAAAGCAATGCCAAAAACCAGATTCTCCACCGTGATGATGTGCCAGACATACGTGAATATTGTCTGGGTACCCACAGATATCGTTTCAATATTAAGCATGAGTAGCACAGCGGACTGCCCGTTCCAGGCGTGCGTAAAGGCAAACAGTATCGCAAGGACGCCTGCAATTAGATAATAAAAATTCGTAATCTTGATGTTAATCACAACCTTCCTTAGAAATTCCTGGTTCCTTCTCTTTTTATTTCTTTATCATTCTATTTTATTTATTTAATGTATTTAAAGAACGTTAGCTTAAAATAAAGTGGCTCATTTCCGTGAATTTGTCATTTTATACCACAAACTGCCTTGATAGCAAAAAGAAGACCGTCACAATGACGAACTCCTTGTTTAAGTGTATTAGTTCACAATTTATGCGAATTACTACCTATTAAATCCACTCTTGTCCATTTCATATTGGTATTTTACGCATAAACTAAGTTAACCACCATCTACACCATATTTATACATCCTGAACACTCATTATGATGGGTGTCCTTTAATTTATAATAAAGTCAATTGTCCAACCATGCTAAATTCAGTTACATATACTGTACTAACTTCAAAGAAGGAGGTGTAAGCTATGAGTGGAGGTGGATATAGAGGATATGGTCATGGTATGGATTTAGTACTAATCGTTGTCCTATTTATCCTTTTAATCATTGTTGGTGCTTCCTTTGTCCATGGTGGTTACTAATTTAAATTAGGTATTCCTAGTTGAGGCTGACTACCTTAGTGGTCTGCATTTTTACATAGGACACAATAAATAAATTAATTCCTCTTACATCGCTTTTTGGTTCAATTTTCAAAAAAAGCTGATCGATAAGATTCCCCCTAAACTTCAACTAACCTGCCCTTTAGTCACCATGTATCGCAAAATCAGCGATACGCCAAGGGAATGAAAGTTTGTTTTTGTCTTTTTAGGATTTTCGGATGTAAACTTTCATGGTAGTTGAACAGTTGAGAAGTTCATTGAATAAAAATACCTCAATATGCAATGAAGCCATATTCTAATTGCATTAACTCTATTAATCATACTGCCAAATCTACATTTATTAAATGCCATATACATATGGTCAAAAAACTTTGTTATTATCGTATCAATTTTAACCAATTTTATTTAGTTTGTTTTATAATCACACTAAATGAAAATTTATTTCTCCTTATAACATCTCTATTATAGATAGGAAAAGTACAGGAGAGCTAGGAGAGACAAGATGAAACAATATATCGGAGACGGAATGCTGCTTATTACAGCTATAGTTTGGGGCAGTGGGTTTGTTGTTACAGCAATCGCTTTACAATATTTAACAGCTTATCAAGTTATGGCTGGGAGATTTGTTTTAGCTGCCATTATCCTTTCACTATTTTTCAGAAAGAAATTCAAAACCTTTACGAAGTCGATTGTTTGGAAAGGAGCAATCTTAGGAACTATTTTATATATTGGATTCGCCTTGCAAACGGTTGGCTTGGAATACACCACACCATCTAAAAATGCTTTTCTAACCGCAGTAAATGTTGTGATTGTCCCATTAATTGCTTATATGGTTTATAAACGCAAAGTGGATCGCTATGAAACAGTCGGGTCCATCATAGCAATTATCGGTATTGGCTTCATATCTCTACAAGGATCTATGACAATTAATATCGGGGATGCATTATCGCTTGCCTGTGCAGTAGCCTTTGCTTTTGATATTTTTTATACGAATCATTTTGTTAAAAAAGAAGATGCGATTTCACTAACCATCGTCCAATTTATCACCGCATCCCTTATAGGTGTTGTTGCAGTTCTTATTCAAGGCGATATTCCAGTAACCTTTGAAAAAGAAGCCATGTATTCAATCATCTACTTAGCAATATTTTCAACAACAATTGCCTACGTTTGTCAAAATGTTGCTTTTAAGTATACAACTGCAACAAAGGGTGCGATTATCCTTTCTTTAGAATCATTTTTTGGAATGGTACTATCCGTCCTGTTTTTACAAGAGGTACTTACAGGGCATATGATTACAGGCGCCGCTTTAATTATGTTCGCTATTTTAATAACGGAATTGAAGCCAAGCTTGCATGGAAAACGCATCGTAAAAAATACATAAATATAGAATAGCGATAGAATAGCTTTCCGGCTAGACTATCGCTATTTATTCTTTTTATTCTACAATTACTTTTCCAACCATTCCTTCCTGATAATGGAATCGACATATGAGTTCATATGTACCAGGATTTTCTGGTTTTACGGTAATGGTTTTCTCTTTACCCGGCTGGAGTTCGACGTCAATACCTAGCTTTTCAACCGTGAAGGTATGTTCTTTTTTACCTACATTTTTGATTTTCAGCTTTGTCGTTTTTCCATTTGAAATAGTAATTACATCTGGATTAAAGTAATTATCGTTCAACTCGACAACAATCTCATTTACCATTTCCATAGGCTGTGCTTCGACTCCGGATTTTGCTAACACATTTAGTGGGCCTGGAATAGACATAACCATAAACACCGCCAGTAAAGCCGCTAGTCCTGTTAACCAATTTTTGACAGACATTTGTAATCCCTCCTTTCCTCATCCTATTTTCTACCGTTTGCAATAAATTATTACGACAAATTTATTTCAAGCGATTCACCTATGAATTAGCAGGTCCACGGGGACAGGTTTATCGTCCCATAGTTAATCAAAAACTAATTGGGATAAGGAACCTGTCCCCACGGTCCTTCCAGATTTAAGCAATAAAAAAAGAACCCATTCTGAACTAAATTCAAAATGGATTCTCTATCCTATATTAATCTATTATTGTGCTGTATAGCCACCGTCAACAATTAGGCTGTTACCAGTCATGAAAGAAGAGTCTTCGCTTGCCATAAATAATACAGCTTTTGCCATTTCCTCTGCTTTACCTAGACGTTTCATTGGGGTAGCATTTGTTAGGAACTCTCTATCTGTTTCACCTAGGATTGGTGTTTCAATGAATCCTGGGCATAGTGCATTTACACGGATATTGCGTTCAGCATATTCTAAGCCAAGAGAACGAGTTAAGTTTATCACACCAGCTTTTGCTGCGTTGTATGCTGCACTACCAGGTGATCCAACCCAACCATACATAGAAGCAGTGTTAACAATTACGCCGCCACCAGCTTTCAAGAATTCTTTGATTGCAGCTTGTGCAACTAAGAATACACCATCTAAATCAACTTCCACCGTTTTTCTCCATTCGGCATAAGTTAATTCTTCAGTTGGTTTAACAGCACCAATTCCAGCATTGTTAAATAGAATATCAACTTTACCATATGTTGATAATGCTTTATCATAAATATTTTTAACATCGTTTTCATTCGTGACATCAGCTTTTACGAAAACAGCTTCTGTACCTTGAGATTTTAATTCTGCTTCAAAAGCAGTACCTTTTTCTTCATTAAAATCTACTAAAACTAATTTTGCCCCTTCAGCAGCAAATAAACGCGCTGTTGCAGCACCGATTCCAGATACCCCACCAGTGATGACAGCTACTTTATCTTGTAGTTTACCCATTGTTGATTCCCCCTATATAATCTATTTTAGACAACCTATTATTTAAATAGTTTGTTATACTTATTATAGTTGGTTACCTTTAGTAATCCAATCATCAATATCTTCATCTCTGTCTATTAGATAGACATTTGATGTATTATCGTCTATTTACTATACATTTAATATAAAAATGTTTATCGGAGGTATCCAAATGGTTGAACAACTTTCAACTCCACGTCAAAACCGAACAAAAGAACACATGCAGCTAGCACTCATCGCCTTAATTAAAGAAAAGGGCTTCCATTCTGTTACCGTCAAAGATATTGTCGGTTATGCCAAATACAACCGAAGCACCTTCTATATCCATTACCAGGATAAGTACGAATTAGCGGAAGATCTGCTTTGCATTATGCTTGAAGGAATTATTGAAGCTGTTGGAAAACCATATCAATCGAAACAAAAGGTCACTACAGATCATCTGACTGCAAGATCCTTTAACATCATTTCCTATATTTATGAGAATCGTAACTTTTTTGAGTTAATAACCTATCAAGATACCATTCCAGAATTGCATACAAGATTTCCGCAGACTATCATAAAAATCTATCAGGAAAAGTTTCAATTTGAGACGATTAATAATTTACCAGTCAATATGGATTATTTTACGCGTTACACTGCATATGGATTTTATGGTTTGCTATCTAATTGGATTAATACGGGGTTTGAAGCTTCCCAGAAAGCGTTTATTGAGGAGGTTATTAAGTTGTCGCGGACGCATATTGCTTCGGTTAGGTTTGTTGGGGAGGATTAATGGGCCACGGGTGGGCCACGGGGACAGGTTCATCGTCCCATAATTAACCTAAAGACTAATTGGGTCAAGGAACCTGTCCCCACGGTCCTCCCACGGTCCTCCCACGGTCCTCTTTCCTACACCAAGCTAGCCAGAATCTTCTCTTTCGGCAAAACACCAACGAGCTTGTCATTCTCTACTATCGCAAGCGGATAGCGACTATTTATCGATTGATCAAGCAGGTCTTGGATATACACAACTGATGCAACCGTCTCATAGTCATTTTTCATGATATGTATCAATTCTTTTCCTGTCTCGAGCGCGAGCAGCGCATCATCAAGCGAAACAATTCCTTGTACTTCTTTTTTCTGATTAATGACATAGCTTCTCTCAAATCCATTAATCTGTAATTTATCGATTACGGTCCGCAAGCTATCTTCCATATAAATCTCAGTACCCGGCTCCATCATGATGTTGCCTGCTTGAATAAATTTCGTACGATCAATGTCTTTTATAAATTCTTTGATATAAGCATTTGCTGGATTTTTAAGAATATCTAAGGGTGTGCTGATTTGCTCGAATTGTCCATCTTTCATTACGGCAACACGGTTCCCCATCTTAAACGCTTCGTTGACATCATGTGTGATAAAAATAATGGTTTTCTTTAACTTTTGCTGTAACTCTAGTAATTCCAGCTGCATTTCGCTGCGATTTAACGGGTCGAGTGCACTAAATGGTTCATCCATCAATAAGATATCTGGATCATTCGCAAGTGCCCGTGCAAGACCAACACGCTGCTGCATTCCCCCGCTTAGCTCATCTGGATATTTATCCTCCCAGCCTTTTAATCCTACTGTTTCGATACTTGTTTTGATAATTTCCACTTGTTCTTTTGATGGAATCTTCCGGATCTCTAATCCATAGCCAACATTTTCTGATACAGTCATATGACTAAACAGCCCGAAGTTCTGGAATACCATCGCAATTTTATTTTGTCTGAATTCCTGCAGTTCATGGGTATTATATTTCGTAATATCCTCTCCATCTACCAAAATACTCCCAGCAGTTGGTTCATTCAAAAGATTAATACAGCGAATTAGCGTCGACTTTCCACTTCCAGAGAGTCCCATAATCACAAATAATTCGCCCTCTTCCACTTCGAAGGAAACATTACGGATCCCTACTGTGTGGCCTGTCTTTTTAAAAAACTCCTCTTTTGTCAGACCGTCCTCCAGATGGCGAAGATGTTTTCTGGGACGCGGGCCAAATATTTTAGATACGTTCTTTATTTCTAATTTAAATGTCACCTTAAGTGTGTCCCCTTTCTCGTCCTGCTTTGCGTTTTATTAGAAATAGCTATTGTTAACCGGTCAATGATAATTGCGATAAATACGATACTAATCCCTGCTTCAAATCCTTTTGCAACGTCAATTCGATTTAAAGCTGATAACACTTCCAAGCCAAGACCTTCGACACCTACCATGGAAGCAACAACAACCATCGCGAGTGCCATCATCGTTGTCTGGTTCACACCAGTCATGATCGTTGGCAGTGCTTGAGGAATCTGCACCTTTCTCAGTAACTGCCATTTCGACGGACCAAATGATAAAGCCGCCTCTACCACTTCTCGCGGAACCCCACGAATCGCCAAATTCGTTAGACGCATAATTGGCGGCAGCGCATAAATAATCGTAGAAAGCACACCAGGAACAAGTCCCAAACCGAAGAAAAAGATTCCTGGAATAAGATAAACAAAGGATGGCATTGTTTGCATTGCATCGAGCAGTGGTTTAATAAAGGTTTCAAATCGATTACTGGAAGCCATGATAATCCCAAGGGGTAACCCAATAATGATCGTAATAACCACACTTGCAATAACAATCGTTAATGTATACATCGTCGCTTCCCACAATCCAAACAGACCGATTAAAAATAAAAAGACACTGTAAAGAATACCCGATCCAATCGATTTATATTGGCTAGCAAGCAAGAAAATAACCAGAATAAAGTACCACCAAGGAACCCATAAGAGAAAGTCATTCAAATTAACAAACACCCATAAAAGTCCTGTTTTAATCGCATCAAAAAATCCCGCCCAATGAACGGTTAGCCAATTAACTAGAATATCAATATAATTTCCGATATGGAAAGTTAGTTTTTCTGGAAATTCAAACATCGGTAAGCCTCCCCCCCCTTTTTCTTGCTTATAAGGACATTGCTGATAATGCAGATTTTAGTTTAGCAGCAATGTCTTCTGGAAGCCATTCTATCCAAACTTCCTCATAATTTTCTAGGAACCATAAAGCCGCTTCCCTTGGTGTTTCATCATGTTCCTCCATATAAAGCAGTGCTTCACCGGTTATAACACTCGAAGTTTCATAGTTACTTAGAAATTCAGCAATTTCTGGTGCCCGCTCTGGAAATTCTGCATTTGCTGCAATATAAGCCGGATTTTCGGGGAATTCAGTACCAAAGTTTTCATTATAAATCTCTTCATTAAAAGGAGGCTCTTCGAGAAGCGTCATATCGTACTTGGCCATAGCCCATGTTGGTGACCACTGATAACCTACCCATGGCTCATGATTCATAAATGCCTTGGCAATCGACGCAGTGACAGCTCCTGCAGATCCAGGCGTAAAGTAATTAAAGGATTCACTTAGACCATAAGTGTTAACTTTCTCCTGCAGTACCTTATCGATAACGGTTCCACTTGGCGCACCTATGATTACACCTTTGGATGGGTCTTCAGGATCTTGAAATAACTCGGGGTATTTTTTCAAATCCTCCACTGTTTTCAAATCAGGTGCCATCGGTTCGATTCCGTTCTCAGGATCACCCTCAATAACATACGTTGGTACATAAAACCCTTGATCATCGGTTACCAGGTTCGTCGAAAGCTCTACCACTTCACCAGCAGCTACGGCCTCTAAGTATGGTTCCTCCATGTTGTTGTACCAAAGTTCCATATAAACATCAATTTCACCTGTTGTTAGTCCTGTAAATGTCGCAATAGAGGAGCCATTTATAAAGGTAACAGGATAATCATAGCCATTTTCAATAATGAATGCTGCTATAAAATTATGTACTTGCATACTATCCCATCCACCATCAGCAATAGTAATCGCTTGTTTTTCACAAGCTTTTGTCTGGTCTTCTGAAACATTGCTATATATTCCTAATCCAATTAATAGAACGAGCATAAAAGACCAAATATATCTCCATTTTCTTACCATCCTCTCTCTCCTTTCTATGGTAAGTATATACTCTTGATGTTTATATTCAATTTTTTAATACCATAATTTGGTAGTTTTTGAGATAGATGGAAAAGGGAAAATAAATATTTAATTCTCCGTCTCCGAATGATGGAAATGAATCATATGTTTTTGTAAAACTAATCTAATCAAATAAAAGCTGGAACAAAAATAAGCGTGATACCCCATCGAACAATGTCTGATGGTAGGTACCACGCTTATATTATTATTAGTGTTTTTATCAAATTCTCATGTCACCCGGATCAATCTATTATTGCCTTAGTTCAGGCTAACTTAGGCATTAATATTCGACCAGGGCTTGTCTTAACAAATCCCCCACAAAATATAACAATACTTAATCTGGAAGAAGATGCTTATCGAATTATTGGCTTAGCAACTACACTCAAGTATCACATGCAACACAAAGGTTTATTTCAGTTGTCACGGAGTTATTTCAAGAACTTTGATGGAAGTTGAGTATCTATACTGGACCATGGTGCCTGTCCCCGCGGTCCTCTTGACACCTTCCACCTTCTCAGCTATGATAAATAAGAATTAAACACCCGATCGGAAGAGGTTCATAGCTGATACCCTCTATAAAAAACTATGGATACATTGACTATTAAGCCATGTCCATATTGGATGTGGCTTTTTTGTTAGAATCGTAGTTTGCTATGACCTCTCGTTGTGTTTGGGAAAATATACAGGGAGGTTTTTTTATGTCTGGAAGAAGCCAGGAACAAGGTTTGAAGGATTTAACACTGCTTGGTAATCAGAAGACGGATTACGCAACGGACTATACGCCTGAAGTGTTGGAATCCGTAGATAATATCCACTCCAATCGCGATTATTTTGTAAAATTCAATTGCCCGGAGTTTACTAGTTTATGTCCAATTACAGGTCAGCCTGATTTTGCGACAATGTATATTTCTTATATACCTGATCAAAAGATTGTGGAAAGTAAATCATTGAAATTATACTTATTTAGCTTCAGAAATCATGGGGATTTTCATGAGGATTGTGTGAATATCATTATGAATGATTTAATTGAATTGCTTGATCCACGTTATATTGAGGTATGGGGTAAATTCACTCCACGTGGTGGTATTTCAATTGACCCTTGGTGCAATTATGGAAAACCTGGAACGAAATATGAGGACATGGCGATGCATCGCTTGATGAACCATGATCTTAATCCGGAGAAAATAGATAATCGTTAAAATGAATAGCAAGAGGTTATAGCGACCCTCTATAAAAAACTAAGAAAACAGCCTTTCTTAGTGCTGTTTTTCCTTTTCGAAAAGGAGTGTTTAGATGAAAAAAGATAAAGCCATTGTTGTCTTTAGCGGAGGGCAGGACAGTACGACTTGTTTATTCTGGGCAAAAAAACAATTTAAAGAGGTCGAAACGGTAACTTTTGATTATGGTCAAAGGCATAAATTAGAAATCGAGTGTGCTAAGGAGATTGCAGAAGATCTTGGTGTAAAACACCATATTTTAGATATGTCACTTCTCCATCAGCTGGCACCGAACGCCTTAACGCGGGACGATATTGAGGTTGCTGAAGGCGAAGGAACTGAGCTTCCAAATACTTTCGTACCGGGCAGGAATTTACTTTTTCTATCCTTCGCTGGTGTGCTGGCAAGACGAGTTGGTGCAAAGCATCTAGTGACAGGTGTCAGTGAAACGGATTTTAGCGGCTATCCGGATTGCCGAGACAGTTTTATCAAATCGTTAAATGTAACGCTAAACCTGGCAATAGATGAGGAGTTTGTTATCCACACACCATTAATGTGGTTGGATAAAAAGGAAGTTTGGGAGCTTTCTGATGATTTAGGCGTATTGGATTTAATCCGAGAAAAGACGTTGACTTGCTATAACGGAATAAAAGCTGATGGCTGTGGGGAGTGTCCTGCTTGTAAGCTTCGTAATAATGGTTTGGAGCAATACTTACTTAAAAAGGGAGTGGAATAACATGATACGTGTATTTTTATATTTTATTTCAATTGTCACGGCAAACGTGATAACTGCAGCATTAATGCCTCTTACAATTGGTATTTTTATCATTCCAATGGGGACATTTCTAATAGGAGCGACATTTATCTTTCGTGACTTGGTGCAAAACAAGTACGGAAGAAAGAAGACCTATTTATTCATCGTTACAGCCTTAGTTTTATCTGGTGTGGTCTCCTTCTTACTTGGAGATTCACTAATGATCGTTACTGCTTCTGCACTTTCCTTTATCATTTCTGAAACAGCAGATACAGAGATTTATTCTAGATTAAAATTACCAATCGCATGGCGCGTATTTTATAGTGGGATTGTTGGTGGACTGCTGGATTCAATTGTATTCGTTATTGTTGGTCTGAGCCCACTAGGTGCAGGATTTATCCCTTGGGAAGCTGTTCCCGCAGCGATTTTAGGGCAGGTTATTGCGAAAACGGTTATTCAGTTGATTGGAGCACTTATTCTAAATCAAGTGTATGTGGTGAAAGCAAGACGTGTTTCAATGAGCTAAATTTAGGTAAGAAATGTCACGGGTGTCAGAAGGATCATTGGCACCCTTTTATTAATGGCTATCCACTTCCCCAACCATCTGCTAGCACTGAGCACAAGGACTCCCACTGATAATCCTTGTAAAGCCCTTCCTAAGCACAAACAGTTCGGCTTTTCGTAAACAAAAACAAAGTGATAAGAGTACACTAGTTGCCAATACTAGTCCTAGAATTTGCTAGAACTACTATGCATTATGGTAGAATTGTTCTGGAGGTTTTGTGACGATGGAACTTATTATAATCTTAGTTTTAGTTTTAGGAATAGCTTCACTTGTAAATAAGATATACGATAGAGTGAATATAGATAATTACTCCCCGATTTGGGAATATTTCGCTAAAGCCTTCCTCTACGGAATCATCACCGTATTTACAATGTTTTATGGTAAAGAATCGCTAGATGAGGTTTCCCCGCTTGAATGGGCGATTGTTGCTGTGTCAGCAATCGAAGGAACAGGGAACTATATTAATTATGTAAAAGAATCCAAAAAAATAAAAAGCAAAAAAACAAAAAAGTAAGGTCATGAAGCATGTGTCCTTACTTTTTTGTCTATAAGATGTTGTTATTTCCGTGTATTATAGTGTTTACCGGTAGACTGTTAACATGTAATACACACATTTTTATAAAAGTAGTAAAGCAATTCAATCACAATTGCAAGCCTATCTGCAATCTACCACATAAAGGTTCGATTCCATGCGTTTTATATAATTACTGCGCAGTATAACCGCCATCAATAACGACTGCTTGTCCTGTAACACTTCTTGCTTTATCACTAGCCAAGAATAATGCGTAATCTGCAATTTCACTGACATCTAATAATTTCTTTTGTGGTACTTGAGAAAGAATTGCTTCATCAAGTGCTTTATCTTCGGCGATATGGCGAGTTTTCGCCAAGTCAGCAATTTGCCCGCGTACTAGTGGGGTATCCACATACCCTGGAGCAAGTGCGTTTACGGTAATGCCATGAGGAGCACCTTCTAAAGCTGCTACTTTTGTTAGGCCAATAACCCCGTGTTTTGCACTATTGTAAGCTGCTTTGCCTGCAAATCCGATTAATCCGTTGATTGAAGCGACATTGATAATACGGCCCCATCCCTGTTCTTTCATAATAGGGAATACGATTTTTGTAAGAATAAAAGGCGCTGTCAACATGATTTTTTGCATCAATTCAAATTTCTCTGTCGGGAAATCCTCGATCGGTGATACATGTTGTAAACCTGCATTGTTAATAACAATGTCTACTGAACCGTAAGTCTCTTTCGTAACTTTTACTAAATTTTGAAGATCTGTTTCGCTTGTCACGTCAGCTTTAATGCCAATTGATTCAAATCCGCGTTTTTGCAGTTCTTCAGCAGATGCTTTTACCCCTTCTTCATTTAAGTCAGAGAGGACAACTTTCGCTCCGTCTTGAGCAAAATGTTCACCAATTTCAAACCCAATACCACGTGCAGACCCTGTAATAATAACGACTTTGTTTTCTACCATTTAAAATTCCTCCTCTTTTAATATCAATCTATTTTTATACCAAACCAATCGCACCCATAATGACCCCTACAAATAATGCGATAGTTGGTATGATGAATGCAACAACAAATACATCTTTATACGTATCTCGAAGGCTCACTCCAGTTACAGCAATTAGTGTTAGTAAGGCTCCGTTATTAGGGAAAATCGATGCCCCGGATGCCACTGCTGCAATACGATGGAACACATCCGGACTAATGCCTGTTGTTTGCGAAAGCTCAACGAACGTATCACCAAGCGTGCTCAAGGCAATACCCAGACCTCCGGAAGCAGAACCAGTAATGATCGCCATGACTTGAACGGCAAGACCTTCAGCGACTAATGGGTTATCGGATATATTTAATAGCCAAGAAGTAATTTCCTCAAAAGCTGGGACAATGGCGATGACGGCACCAAAACCGACGGCAGCACTCGTATTAAGAATCGCCATTACGGAACCTTTTGACCCATCATTGATGGAAGGGATAAATTTTTTATAATCTTTCACATTCAAAATCATAATAGCGAGAACCCCGATTAGAAGGGACCATAGCGGTTCCAACTTTACAATATTAAGTAATACGACCACAATGGCGAGCGGAACGAGAGACAAAATCCAGTTTGGATCTTTTTCATCCGTAGCCTTTTCGGGAGTTTTTTGATCTTCTGGTTCTGTAAAAACGTCACCTTTAGCAGCAAGTTTCTTTTCTCGATATGCTAACCAAAGATAACCACCTACTGCCATTATTAAAGTAGTGACAATGCCGATGACAGGCCCTGCCATTGGCGTTGTTCCGAAATAATCCATCGGAATCAGGTTTTGAATTTGAGGTGTACCCGGAGCAGAAGTCATGGTAAAAGTAAATGCACCAAGAGCAAATGTCGGTACGAGCAATTTCCTTGAGATATTTGCTTCACGGAATAATTCAAGTGCAATTGGATATAGGGCAAATACAACGACGAACAAGCTAACACCACCATAAGTCAGTAGCGCAGCAGCTATTAAAACGCCGAGAATGGCACGCTTTTTGCCGATTAATTGGGTTACTTTTTTAGCAACTGACCTAGCAGCACCCGTCTTTTCCATTAATTTACCAAATACAGCACCTAATAAGAAAATCGGAAACCAGGCCTTCACAAAGTTGACCAATCCGTCCATATAAGTGCCTGTATAGGTATCAAAAACATCTAAACCGCTTAGTAAAGCAACAACTCCAGCTGCTAAAGGAGCCACCCAAATAATGGACCACCCTAGATAGGCTAAAGCCATCAACATTACCAAGCCAACCAGAATACTTAACACACGAAATCAACCCTCTCTTATGTTGTCAGTTATTAGTATTTGTAGTGATTTGGTTGTATTTCGACTAATAAACCACTTCCTTCAATTCCGTCATCATGATTATCTCGAGTTGTTCTCCATAAAATGTAATCAACATGTTCTTAATTTCTCCACCTTGATTTTTATGTTGATTATGATTTACTCAGTAAGACATATTCCCTGGAATAATTCTATTAAACATAGGAGCTTGAGCCGAACGCCTATTACCCAAAACATAGAATTCATGATAGCAACATTAAGATAAGCTAGTAGATTATTTTTCTACTATTTTAACAAAAAGGATTGTTATATTATTTAATATAATTTATAATACGAATAATATTCAGAATATTAAAAGGGGTGATTTTTATGTTTAATCAAATTGTAGATACTATTAACGGCTGGCTATGGAGTCCTTTATTGGTAGGTTTCATTGTAGTAACTGGTTTGTATTTTAGTTTTCGCACTAGATTTTTACAGATTCGCCATTTTAAGCAAATGGTAAAACTAGTAACTACGGGGAAGGGTTCCGATGCAGGGGTTTCCCCATTCCAGGCATTAGCGATATCTTTATCGGGTCGTATTGGTGTAGGAAACATCGCTGGTACCGCAACAGGTATTGCTTTTGGAGGACCTGGTGCCGTATTTTGGATGTGGGTCATTACCTTTATAGGTGCAGCATCAGCTTTCGTAGAATCGACTCTTGCTCAGATCTATAAGGAAAAGCAAGATGGTCAGTATCGCGGGGGGCCTGCATTCTACATTGAAAAAGGACTTGGCTGGAAATGGTTTGCGGTCGTTTTCGCACTCGCAACTCTTCTTGCTATGTCTTTCTTAATGCCAGGTATACAGGCAAATGCAATAGGAGATAGTGTGCATAACGCTTTTGGTCTTGATACAACAATCACTGGTCTAATTCTTATCGTACTTGTTGGTTTTACTATCTTTGGTGGTGTTAAGCGTATTGCTAAAGTTGCAGAATTGGTCGTTCCTTTCATGGCAGCTGCATATGTGTTACTTGCACTTGTAATCGTAGGAAGTAATTTTGTAGATATTCCTGCTGTATTTGCGTTAATTTTTAAAAGCGCTTTCGGAGCAGAAGAATTATTTGGTGGTATTATCGGTTCAGCTATTATGTGGGGGGTAAAGCGTGGTCTATATGCCAATGAAGCCGGTCAAGGTACAGGTGCTCACCCAGCAGCAGCGGCGGAAGTATCCCACCCTGTTAAACAAGGTCTTGTGCAATCGTTCTCCATTTACTTAGATGTATTCTTAGTTGTAACAGCAACAGCATTTATGATTTTATTTACAACTTCATACAATGTAATTGATGAAAGTACTGGTCAAACAATTACCGAAAACCTTCCAGGAGTTCAACCAGGTCCTGGTTACACTCAAGCGGCAGTTGATACAGTTATTCCAGGGTTCGGTTCAGGATTTATTGCGATTGCTATATTCCTCTTTGCCTTTACGACGATTTATGCTTATTACTATATCGCAGAGACAAACCTTGCCTATCTAGTACGTGGGAGATTCAGGAATATTGCTTTCTTTTTACTAAAACTACTCCTTTTATTCTCAATTTTCCTTGGATCTGTAAGTACTTCAACAGCAGCATGGGCATTGGGCGATATTGGACTTGGAATTATGGTTTGGCTGAACTTAATTGCAATTCTATTGTTATTTAAACCAGCGAATCTCGCTTTAAAGGATTACGAAGAGCAACTTAAGCAAGGTAAAGATCCAGAATTCAACTCATCTAAATACGGAATTAAGAATGCTGATTTCTGGGAAGATGGTTATGAAAGTCCTGATAAAAAGGAAATTGATAAGATATCATAAATTGTGTTATTCCTTTGTATAGTTAGTTACGTTAGGAAAGCACCAGCAGCTAAAGCTGGTGCTTTTCTTATTATTACTAAATTTTATCAAATATTAAAATCAAAACGTACATAAAGTATATATGGACCCTCTGTTAAAATTAACTTTATTAATATCTAAAATACGCCCCCTAAAGCTGGACACAAAACACAACTTTAGGGGGCATATATCATTTACTGCGTTTTTCATTATCTATGCTCAAGCTATTTGTCCACCATCTATTACGTGTTCCCGTCCAGTAATAGAGGTGGATTCAGGAAACATCACTGAATTCGAGGGATTTGCTTTTGTTTGTCTCACACTTAAGATTACAAGTCTATTGGCTGTCCGCCTGTCACCCCATAGATTTGACCGGTGATATAACTTCCTTCATCGGAAGCCAGAAGAACATACACCGGCGCAAGCTCCACCGGCTGTCCTGCACGGCCGAGAGGAGATTTTTGGCCAAACTCAGGGATTTGTCCTTCCAATTTTCCGTTATCCAACTGCAACGGCGTCCAAATTGGTCCTGGCGCGACACCATTGACACGCACACCCTTCGAAGCAAAGTACGAAGACAGGGAAACCGTGAAGTTGCTGATCGCACCCTTTGTAGCGGCATAATCTATTAAAGGTACGGACGGATCGAAAGACTGAACCGATGTCGTGGTGATAATCGCGCTTCCTGGTTCCAGATGTTCTTCAGCCGCTTTTACAGTCTCAAACATGCTGATGATGTTTACTTTGAAGGTGTCATGCACTTGCTTCATCGTTAAATCACTTAAAGATGGATTTGCGATTTGTTGCGCGGCATTCAATACAAGCGTGTCCAATCCGCCAAAAGCTTCCACTGTTTTTGTAACAATCTCCGTCGCTGCGCCGTCTTCCCGCAAGTCATACGGCAGCAGCAATGCTTTTCTGCCTGCTTTTTCAATTAATTCCTTGACTTCGTTGGCATCTTCTTCTTCTCCAGGGAAGTATTGGATGGCGACATTGGCACCTTCGCGCGCATAAGCAATGGCGGCGGCACGGCCAATCCCGGAATCGCCACCGGTAATCAAGGCATTGCGTCCTTCCAGGCGATTGTACCCTTTATACGATTCTTCTCCGCTGTCAGGTTTAGGTCTCATTTCATTCTGTAACGCTGGAGTGTTCTGTTCTTGATCCGGGAACTTGTCCGTGTAAAACTTCTTACGTGGGTCCGTCAGTTGTGAGCTTCCCATCAAAAATCATCTCCTATCTTGTATAATTCTTAAATCTTAAAGTTAGAAAACTAAGGCATTCGCCTTAGCCTTTGGTCGAATGCCTTAGTTGCACTTATACAGATAAGAAAGTATATACTTTCCTAACTGCTAACAAAAGGGCCCAATCGCTATTAAAACACTTTGCCGGGTTGCATTAACCACACCCTGTGTTCTTTATTGATTTTCCCTGTGATCATCTTCTTTAAACATCTCCAGATCTTACCCTCTTCAACCCCACTCTTATTGCAAATCCCTCCTAAATTAGCATCGAAGTAAAAGTCAAAGAGGGACTTTTAATTTTAAATTTCTTAGCATAACACTTTCAATTTATGATAAATACCAGACTACAACTACTTGATTTCATCGCCATTCTTGATATGAATAAAGGAAAGGGAAGCTTACGGACCATCCACAGCAATGTTCATGTTGGAGAGGTTGCAAAAGAAAAGGCAGGTGGCGGTGGCCATGCCCTTGCAAAATAATGTGAACATTAGCGTTTTCCTTGTGAACTTTAGCAAAAGCCATTCAATTAACAAAAAAACAGGAGCTGGGATAAAAGCCCAGTAATTAAAAAGAGCGATACTCCCCAATCAGTTGGTGAGTACCACTCTTTTATGCACACAAAAAGGAAACCATCAGTTAATTAATCAACAAATGTAATACTGATTGTTACTCGTTGCTGACATCAGTAACAATCCTTGAACAATTAAGAAACAACGCTAAATATTTAATAAAAATTAGGAAAGAATAAATTTGTCATAAATTATAAAGAAATCTTCAACATGGATCATCATTATATTTAAAAATATTCCTGAAAGGCGGTAACATATCTTGGGTAGAGTAAAAGTTAAATTATGGACAAACCAATATGTGATTATTATATTATTGTCTTTAGTAATGTTCGCTTCTTTTTATATGATTACAGCAGGTTTCCCACTTTTTGTATCAACCATTAGTGACAATCCTGCAATTGCGGGGATCATGACCACGACCTTGATGTTAGCATCACTAATTACGCGTTTCTTTGCAAGTGTCATTATCCAAAAAGTAAATATGAAATTGCTGCTCATCATTTCCCTTGTTTATTTTCTGGGCACAATCGCTCTTACGTTTGTAAACCAGTCAATCGGATTTTTAATATTCATTCGGGCGCTGCAAGGGATAGGTTTTAGCATGCTTACGATGTTAGTGTTTACGATATCAAGTAATATTGTTCCTAAATCTCGGTTAGGTGAGGGCATTGTTTTTTTCGCAATGTCTACAAGCGTTGGTACAACAATTGGGCCACTAATCGCCATTTCTTATCTTGCAAACTTTTCATTTCAGTCCATGATGGTGTTAACACTGGGGCTTATGTCTTTTTCATTGTTGTGCAGCTTTTTCACAAAAAATACGAAAGTTGAAAAAGAAAAGGAAAGTCCACAGACAAACAACGATGAACCTTTCTATAAGTACATGTTCGATAGGCGCGTCCTTCTCCCCTGTATTCTTGTAGCATTTAATTATATGGCTATTGCAGGGACTGTCAATTTCATCGGAGCGTTTGGAAAAGAGATTAATGTTGGCGGAAGTATTTCACAGTTTTTTATCGCACAAGGGATTGCAATGGTAGCAGTTCGTTCTTTTTCTGGTAAAATTTTCGATAAGTTCGGCCACAGAATTCTTATTATTCCAGCCGCTATTTCAGGGACGATAGGTTTGGTATTATTAGGCTTCTCTACTACGATGTGGATGGTTTGGGTTTCAGGGGCATTATTTGGAATCGCATTTGCCATAATCCATCCAATCATCCAAGCTTGGGCATTAACGCTTGTCCCACCCGAGAAAAAAGCAACAGCCAATTCTATGCTACTTATTTTTATAGATTTTGGACTAGCAGTTGGATCAGTAGGCCTTGGATTTTTAGCTAATATTGTTGGATACGGCACGACATTTAGTTATTCTGCAGCTTTTATGATTATTATTTTGTTGTTGTATCTAATTGGAAGCAAGAAAACGGTGAATTTAGAAGCTAATAAGGAAACATCAACCTGAACGAAACATACTAGCAAACGGGACGGAATATAAAGTTTGATTTGCTCGGTTACCATCGATTTCATGCTTCTCTACCTTGTCCTAAAGAGATGGGAGTTATTAATTATATATGAAAAATTCACTTCTACAGGAAAAAAATCAAAAGATAAAATAGTGTATTTTCTAAAAGTAAATGGTAGTGAGGATGAAGCAATATGAAGCAAGACCCACAAACGCTAAAACCAGTAATTTTGCTAAACATTGATTCTTTGATGCCCGAACCGTTAGAAATTGCCATCCAAACTGGAAAAGCTCCTGCCTTAGAATTTCTAATGGAAAACGGCACTTATATTCCCAATATGGTCAGTTCATTTCCGACAATGTCTGTCACCATTGATAGCACTCTCTTGACAGGTACATATGCTGATGAACACCATGTTCCAGGCCTAACTTGGTTCGATAATTCCAGAATGGAGATTATTAACTACGGGACTGGTTTTCGTGAAACGTTTAGGTTAGGAATGCGTCGTACCGCCCATAACATGCTTTACCGACTGAATAATGAGCATTTAAGTAGTGAGGTTTCTACAATTTATGAAGATTTGGCCAAGAAGGGAATTCCTTCCGCTTCTATTAATTCTTTTGTCTATCGCGGAAATACCCCTCAGCGGTTACAAGTACCTAGATTACTCCGTACAATGACCCAATTCAAGGACGGTGAATGGACAACCAACGCTACGTCTATTTTCTCTTTAGGTCTCTTTTCTAAATTACGACCCTGGGGGTTCACAACGCAAATAGCAGCTGGAAATTATAAATTTACAGCCCGGGAGCTCAGATATCTAATACGTAAGGACAAACTTCCAGGATTTACATTCTGCATATTTCAAGATATGGACACCCGCCTTCATTTCAAGGGTCCGAAAGATTTAAAAGGAATTACAAAAATTGACCGAGAAATCCAAAAAGCGTTGAATATGTATCCAAGCTGGGAAGAAGCTCTCAACCGGAATGTATGGATGGTAATGGGAGATAACGGCCATTCTCCAACCGGTGCCAACTACCGGAAATTTATTATTGATTTACGTAAAATACTAAAAAAATATCGCATATCCAAACTTGAGCGCCGCGTACACAAAAATGACCAGCTTGTCCTATGCGTAAACCAGCGTATGGCTTATATTTACATATTGGATAAGAACCTGCCACTATCTGTTATTGCAGAACGTCTAAAGAGTGATCGACGAATCGATATCATTGCCTGGAAGGATAATAACCTTATAAACATTACATCTGGCATGAGACAAGGAATATTGCGTTTCTGTCCAACTGGCAAGTACAAGGATGAATATAACCAAACATGGAGTATAGAGGGAAATATCGAACTTCTGGATTTGCATGTAAAAAATGAAAAAGAGTTATCTTACGGGAATTATCCAGATGCGTTAGCTAGGATTTATAGTGCATTACATTCCCATTCGGGTCGTTTCATTGTAGTTAACGCTAAACCAGGTTGTGATTTTAAAGCCCAATCCACACCATTCCACCTTAGAGGGGCAGCACACGGTTCATTACACAAACAAGAAACACTTGTACCATTATTGATTGCAGGAACTACCGCAAGACCAACATTCCCACGTATTGCCGATATGAAAGAATTTATACTTCGGTTATGCTCCGAACAACGTGGTGAGTAGGGGTTGACTAGGGACAAGTATAAATAACTAAGAAACCGAGCTATTTTTCTCATGTGAAGGTAGCTCGGTTTTTAAAGTTATTTGTGCAAAACAACTACTGAAGTATCACCCATCCTCAGGTAGGACGGGGTTATGCTTATCAGAGGCTTTTATATTAACTTTAATGCCACTCTATATTATTTCTGCTGCCGGTCAGGTTGTGTCTTTCTCCACCCATAAAACTGCATGCCGTCCTTGTAATATATAAATCATTTTCATTCCCACCTTTCATGTTTTTTAAAGTAATAAAGTTAATAGGGACGCATATAATTAGCTGCTCTTTCTCGGTGTTCTTCATAGATTTTTTCAACATTTTCATTATGAATTGCTTCCTCAGGAGATATCACACGCTTGGTAATAGTTATCGTGAAAAAGATGATGTTGATCGTCATTCCATATCACCTCCTTAAATTGCCCAAGAAACAGAAAAAACCGCAGAGAGACTCCCCCCTGCGGTAAAAAAAGGCACAAAAATACCACAGGGACACGCTTCTCCCTGCAGTATGGGTATGCTTAATTTAAATAAAAAAACTTAAGCGATCCATTCCGATCTGGTCGAATGCGTGACTTTCAATTTTTCTGAAGTTGTAGCTACTTGTGAATTCAATCTAACGAATACCATCATTTCATTCGACCTCCTTAAGAGTTTTTTAATTTACCTGGCAATTATATCCGAATTTCAACTGTTTGTAAACATCTTTTGCATAATTTTCTAAATTATCTTTCGACATAAAGCAACATTCGTATTTCAGTACTTTTTTCAACTAAAAAGAATCCATCCTGAATAAAATTCAAAATGGATTCCTTTCATTATTTATTATTGTGCTGTATATCCACCATCAACGATTATGAAGTTACCAGTCATGAAAGAAGAATCATCACTAGCCATAAACAACACAGCTTTTGCAATTTCTTCAGCTTTACCTAGACGTTTCATTGGTGTTGCGTTTGTCAGGAATTCTCTATCTGTTTCACCTAAGATTGGTGTTTCGATAAACCCTGGACATAGTGCATTTACACGGATATTGCGTTCTGCATACTCTAAACCTAGAGAACGTGTTAAGTTAATAACACCAGCTTTTGCTGCGTTGTATGCTGCGCTGCCAGGTGATCCAACCCAACCGTACATTGAAGCTGTATTAACAATAACACCGCCGCCAGTTTTCAAGAATTCTTTAATTGCAGCTTGTGCAACTAAGAATACACCATCTAAGTCAACTTCAACGGTTTTTCTCCATTCCGAATATGTTAATTCTTCAGTAGGTTTTACAGCACCGATACCAGCATTGTTAAATAGAATATCGACTTTACCGAATGCCGATAATGCTGTATCGTAAATATTTTTAACATCTTCCTCATTCGTAACATCAGCTTTTACGAAAACAACTTCTGCACCTTCAGATTTTAACTCCGCTTCAAAAGCAGTACCTTTTTCTTTATTAAAATCCGCTAAAACTAATTTTGCGCCTTCAGCAGCGAATAAACGTGCTGTTGCTGCACCAATACCAGATACTCCACCAGTTATAACAGCTACTTTATCTTGTAATTTACCCATTATTAATCCTCCTTGTTAAATATATAATCCCACCATCTATATGAAAATATTACCTTGAAGAAGGTGATCCAAACATTAATAATTTTTTACGTTTGATAGCCCCAATATTTTTCCTGTCATTATTACTTTAAAATCCATATTCCTCCGTTAGCAGCAATAATCATAAGGATGTAAAGGCGGTTTAGCAGGAAATATCCATTTTGGTGTATATTTAGTGTCCCGCCAATGCCAGGCGCCTAATGCTGCTGCACAGGCATCTATTGAATGACTTTGATTAGCAACTGTCTCTGGAATTCCGATAAGCTGTTGTTGCTCTAGCCAATTTAGGAGAACCTTTCTTACTTCCAAGTCTTGTTTATATGCCAAAACATGACCCATTTCTACCTGAGACAATCTTGAACCGATCACTGCGCCCGGATGCACCTCCACGATGGAAACTGGGTGTATTGATGCTAGTGTTGATATTTCTCTGCTGAGTTTGATACCTCTTAATGTTAAATAAACCATTCGATTTAAAGTAGGAGGCATGATTGATCCGGATTTCATTCCGATTTGGACAATATACTTTCTCAACGCACGATCCGATTCCCTGTCCCCTCCCCCGTCCTCATAAGACAAAGGAGCGTCGATGCCGATTACGACTTCATCTATTTCAGATTGTCCTGAGACCTCTTTTAAAATAGCTTCATCACTAATATTACTCATACTCTTAACAAATCTCAGTCTGCCATTTTGTAATTCGAATACCGCAAGCACTGTATCTTTATGGTTACTCGGTCCAGATAAATCAATTCCTATTACTCTCATCCAATCCATCCTTTTAATAAAAACTACCAATTCTCAAAAGCAAAAAGTATGCTGCTTGCGAATAAAATCTTCCATATCCATCCGTAGCTCTACTATAGTTAACGATATAATTTAACCAATACTTTATCAAGAGTTATCCTTGTCTAAACTAATATGGAATCAACATGAATTGAATTGCCTCTATCACACCGCTTGAGATTTCCTAATTCGTTCAGCCTTTTGTGAAACTTTCCTCCAGCACAAACTCAAGATGCACCTCGTGATATAAATCAACTTTCAGGGACTGCAACTCTTTTCTGCACTTTTTTTAAGTACTGATGGATTGATAAGTAATTGTATTTATATGTTGAATATTCTTCCGTAAAATGCTCGTCTATTTTTTCATTTGGAGCATACAATGTTTTCGAGGTGGAAAAATTGAGAGAAGCAACGGCAGACAAATTACACATTTTTATCATGATGTTTTTAATCAGTCTGATCATGAGTATTCAGGCACCGATTTTCACTCCTTATGCTGCAATGATCGGAGCGTCCAGTATATTGATTGGAATTATGCTTAGTGTCGCTCAACTCGCTAATCTAATAGGAAATTTAATTGCAGGCCCACTTGTTGACAGGTTTGGGAAGCGATTATTTATTACTTTCCCATTGCTTGTATCGGGTAGTTTGTTTATTTTTCATGGCTTAGTGGCTAACACTGCAGAATTATTACTACTGCGGGCATTAAATGGATTTTCATTAGCCTTTTTGATTCCAGCAGCAATGGCACTACTTTCAGGATATGCAGAAAATAGCCGGCAGCAGGGAAAAAACATGGCTGTGAACGGGATGCTTGCTACAATCGCGAGTATTATTGCCCCACTGATTGGTGGAAAGCTTGGTGTTATGGTTGGATACGCCAATTCTTATTTTGTTATTGGGGCAGCACTGATTATAACGTCTATTTATACGATGTTTTTTCTAAAAGATAGACAAGCAGTCACTGTAAATAGAAGAAATCAGTCATTGGGCCTTATTCAGGTTTTGACAAATCCGGGTTTGCATGTTGTATTTCTGACAGGCTTTGCCGTGATGTACATTCATGGTGTGATCATCTATGAAATTCCTTATTTATCAGTCGAAAAGGGACTATCTACCGTCACAACAGGGAAATTGTTCAGTTTTATGGCTATTGGAACATTCTTTTCCTTATCGCTGTTTTTTATTAATCGCTTTGCTCCTGTGAAAAGGCTAATTTTCGGTTTATTTGGAATGTGTATGACTCTGTTTGCACTTATAAATGAGTGGACTGCAGCCTTATCACTTTTGTTATTTTTAATGGGGTTCTTTTTTGGGGTGATAATGCCAGCAATGGCGACAGCAGTAACAGATGCTGTTGCAAGGGAAGGACATGGCCGTGCATTTGGAGTCATGTCGGCGGTCTATTCATTGGGAATGATTTTCAGTTCATTTGTAACCGGGCTAATTCGCGAGATTATTTCTCCATATTTTATTGCCTTTTTAATAGGTATGCTGGTTCTGTCATTTGTCGGCTATATGAAATTACGTCTACCGCGATCTGCACATACAAAAGTTACTACTTTACGGTAAAAGAGGAAGGGATGACGATGAAGAAGATACTTTGTTTCATTGGAATTATTGTCGTATTGGGATTTACGGCATATTTAGAATCTCCTGAAGACAGCTATCTTGGATTTAGATCAAGCTTTACAAATGAAACGAATGAAGAGGCAGAGGAAGTAGGTGCGGAAGTAGATGAAGTCGAACAATTCGAAAGCTATTCATCCATAGAATATGAAAAAGAGGGAACCAAAATTGAAGATGGATATAGAGTGGAATCATACCGTCAATATAATATTACGAAGGATGAAGAAGGTAATGTTGTAAAAAAAGTACCAACAGATAATTATAATTATTTAAGATATAAAATAGAAGTGGAATAAGCAATGGCTGCAACTTTCTAAAGAGTTCAGCCATTTTTTCTTTTTAGCTTTTTTCCATATATGTCTAGATTTTTTTACACTTCCAAATATATTTATTATGACTATCCAACTGCCTGATATGAGAAAGAATTTCCTTACATAATTTTGGTTTATCATGATTTAGAATAGGGAAATCATTAGTAAAAGGTTAATAAAGGAGACAAGACTATGCCGTATAATACGTTAAGTGATCTTCCAGAATCAGTAAGAGATAACTTACAGCATCACGCACAAGAAATTTTCAAAGAAGCATTCAATTCAGCAAGTGATGAATATGACAAAGAAGAAACTGCTTTTAAAGTTGCCTGGAGCGCCGTAAAACAAAAGTACAAAAAAAATAACAATGGCAATTGGATAAAAAAATAATCGTTTTATACAGATAGTTGGTTGATATTGTTTTACCAATTGAGATTGCTATTGAGGAAAATCAAATACCTCTAGTTGGAAAGATTGTTGTTGAAAAAACTGAATATGAAATGATTCTAGCACAATACAAATGGAATGGAGAAAAGACAAAGATAAATCATCTCCCCAACTCAATGCATTCATTTAGCTTGACTTTAGTAGGTTCCTCGTTCCACTCACTAAGATAAAATGTTGTATTGGGATTAAAAGGAGTAATTTCTACTTGGCTTCTTCATAAACTTCACGTTTTGCTGTATCCAACGCTGTTTCAATTACCTTCTCTATGCCCTCCCAACCTGAACACTCCAGGTTTACCACCTTCTTTAGACGGGAATCCCACCCGCTATATGTTACGACCTAAGCTCGGCCGCTCTGTCAGGTACTCCTATAAAAAAGCTAGACCAGATATTGTTTCATCCAGTCTAGCTATTAACATTTTTTTCGACTAAATTCTGGGTGTGACAGACATCGAAAACTAATAGGCACCTAAACTAAGTTTTTAGGAGCAAAAGCACCTCTATATTCTGAGGCTGGGTGACGTTTATTTAAACGATCCTCTCCAAAAAGCTTATTTCTGAAAGTAGTTTGTTCTTCATCTGGATTACGAGCTAATCCACGCTGGCGGAGCACAGGCAACACGTGATCAATGAATTCTTCATACGAACCTGGAATCGTTGCACTAATAACATTAATTCCATCAACTCCCGCCTTCTGCCACTGTTCAAGTTGGTCAGCAATTGATTCTGGAGTTCCCACCACTCTAATCGTTCGAACATGGTATCTCGCTAAATCTTCTACTGTAGGAGTTCGTTTTGGTGTATTTTGCTTCACCCAATTAAAGAAAGTACTCATTCCCTGTGAATCCACATCATCAAGAGGTGTATCCAAGCTAACATTGCCTAAATCAATCCCTGCACCACCTGCCATATGTGCAACCATCATTTCCAAATCTACCTTATTTTCGAGTTCGATTGCTTTACGCTGGGCTTCTTCTTCAGTTTCCCCTATGACAAAAGATAAACCTTGATAAAACTGAAGGTCCTTTCCATCTCTTCCATGTTGAATTGCTATGCGCCGCGTTTCTTCAATCTGCTTACGAGCAATTTCCGGATTCGGTGCTTTGATAAAAACACCTTCAGCATTTCGAGCCGCAAAGTCGCGTCCAGTCGGTGATGATCCAGCCTGGAAAAGTACCGGCGTCCGTTGCGGTGTTGGTGCAACAAGGTGAGGTCCCTCTACTTTATAGCGCTCACCAACGTGATTTATTTTATGCACTTTATCTGAATCAGCATAGATTCCACTTTCTTTATCTTTCAAAAGTGCTCCTTCATCCCATGAGCCTTCCCAGAGCTTATATAACACATCTACATATTCATCCAACCATTTGTAGCGTTCATCGTGCGGAACCATACCCTCATAGCCGAAGTTTCGAAAGGCATTATCCAAAAATCCTGTCGTCATGTTCCATGCAATCCTGCCTTTTGAGATATGATCAAGCGTCGATACACGACGTGCAAAGTTAAACGGATGTTCTTGTAGTGGAGAAGCCGTAAAAGCTAATCCGAGATTCTTTGTGTTAACAGCCAAAGCAGATAATAGCACCATTGGATCATTGCTCGGTATTTGCAATCCTTTTTCGACATGATATTTCCATCCACCACGATGGTTACCATATAATCCAACCACATCTGCGAAAAAAATAGCATCAAAGCCACCTTCGTCGAGTCGCTTAGCCAAAGAAATCCAGAGATCTATATCATTGAAATCCCTCTGACCACCCTCGTCCTCGCGCCACAATCCATGTAAATTGTGATTGGCTGTATTCATAAGAAATGCAGAAAATGAAAGGGGTTTAGTCATAACTTACTCATCTCCTTCGAAATAATATATCATCCATACAAAGTACTGCTCATAATAAAATAGTCATTAATTACTCTATACCCTAGCTTAGAATTTGAAGATATATTTGTATTGTTACGTCATTCTATCTCATATGTGCATTCTCCTTTAAGTCATTGCTACCAATACTTAGTAAAATTCTGCATCTTTAAAGACGAATTTCCACAATATTGAACGATAAGCCCCCTTTCAATTTTAGATTCAATCAAATGTGATATTACTAGAGTTACATGAGTTAATAACGATGCAAAGCTAGAAGGATAAAGGATTACTTTGTATTGAATCTGATAGAGACTACAATGTGATGATTCCTTAAATAAATCCAAAAATCTAACGTTTTCTATCATGAATTACATGAAGTGATCGGCACATTCGTCGTCAAGCAGGATTCGTTTTCAAATCGTCCGCCTTGGTTATACGCGCTATCCCAATCGCGCATATGCAGGCAACTACGTTGACAAGCGCTACAAAGATAGGTGGAGTAAGGGCCCCGATGTTGGATAATGAAGAGAACAACACTGGGTACAGGGCACCTCCTATAGCGACAGGAACGTTGTAAGCAATAGCCCCCGAAGTAAAGCGAAGTGCCGCGGGAAAAACATCGACTACGGTAAATGGAGCTATTGCGTAATGGAACCCTACGATCAAACCGAGTAATACGATACCAAAAATCATACCTCCAGGGACAGTAAACAACCAATAGGCAAAAACAACGAATGCAGCGAAAACAGCACAGCTTGCAATGCGAAACGCTGGTATGTAATCAGGGTTTCGACCAATAATCCAGGCGAAGATAGGTACAGACACTCCAAATATGAGCCCCGTAACTCCCATCGTGAGACTCGCTTGTGTCGAGGCGAATCCACTTACATTCACAAGGTATATTGGCATATATAAAAGCACCATCACGCCCGCAGCATTGTACCCTAAGACATATATTGTTGTAAGAATTAAGCGTTTAGGGTCATATTTCAAACTATCCTTAAAAGGTGAAGCTGAGATTTCTCCCTTTTCCTGTATTTTTTTGAATACGGGTGATTCGTCTAATCCATTGCGGATAAAGAGCGCAATAAGCCCGAGTGGTGCAGCTGAAATAAATAATAGTCGCCATCCCCATTGATTAAACGCCTCATCACCTAACCATACTCCCAACCCGTAGGCAGCAAACGCCGCAGCTGGATAGCATAAGCAAGTGCCTAATTGAATCAAACCCATTAAAAAGACTTTATTGTTTCTATTAGAATACTCATAAACATAGGCCGCGGCGCCGACAAATTCTCCGCCAGCAGATATCCCTTGTACAGCCCGGCACGCCATCAAAATAATTGGAGCGCCGATTCCAATGGCGGCATATGAGGGGATTAGTCCAATACAAAGCGTCCCAGTTGCCATCATGGCGATTGTTAATACAAGGAGTTTCTTACGACCGATCCTGTCGCCAATAGCTCCCATAATTACACCGCTTATTGGACGCAAGAGATATGTGAATCCAAAGGCAAGCAACGAATAAATAATAGCGAGATCCCCAGCCTCCGAGAATAACACCATTGCTATACCAATTGCTGCATAAGAATAGATTGCTAAATCATACCATTCGATAAAGTTGCCAATCGCACCAGATATCACTACTTTTCTAATTGTTTTCTGATCAGGAGTGGTGGTGGTTAATGATGCCAGTTCAGCTTGTTCCATTTTCATCCCTCTTTCGAAAATAATTGAGCTTTGCAACACGCTCTTTCATACTCGATACTTCATGGTAAAATACCTTGAGGTTCCTAAATGTTCTGGTTTTTTTGCTACAGATAGGTCCTCTATTGTAGCCTTGTGTTTAAAATAAATAAGTTTTTAAATGGATAGGGTACTAATTTACATTTTTTTGCATTTAAGTTTATGCATCTCTGATACCTCCTACTTATTATTCATATTTTCCCTATCATATAACTCGGATAAAAGGCGTGCAGATGTATGGTTTTTACTACGAAGATGACTATGGATATAAATGATTGGACAATGACTTTAGACGTTCCGGCTATTGCCAAGTCCTAATATTCCAAAAAAACCCCTTCCACTAAGGAAGAGGTTTTATAAACAGAGTCTACACCCTCCCTTATCTTCCAAGCTAAAATGCTTGCTGGACTTAGCACCTTATCACTGAAATACAATCTGAGTGATGGTTGCTGCAGGATCGACGGACCAGATTCCTCCCCTGCTCTTAATAAGGAAATATTCAATTTTTTAAGATTATTATCATCCTACTGTATTATAATAATACTGTCAAGTGTTAATTTTTTTTGTTAAATAGAAGTGACTAACCCTCCCTCCACAAACTCCTGATACTTTCTCCATTACATCCCCCAAATAATAGTCTAATACAATGTTCATATTTAATAGTGGTCCACTGTTAGTATGAAAGATAATATCTGTAACTGCTCCACCTGTAACCTTCTGCTTTAGCTACTAACCCAGCTTCCACAGGATTTAGATGAATATAACGGCTCACTTCGAGCGTTCCCGATTTTGAGTCAATGATTTTATCAGGAAGAACCAACGTAATACCCCCTCTTTATATAGTCGGAAATACTCTATCGTAAGTTTCTTGTTCAACTAAACTGCTCCTTTAGTTAAAAAAGACCGTCGTATAGACGATCTACTTATTGTGTTAAAGCACCAGATAGTTTAAGTACAATATTTCAAAGTTTTCTCCCTAGAAATTGATAGTCTTTGGGATGGTAATAAATCAGTAAAAGGTTTGAGGTTATGGTTCTAAATATCAGGTTTGTAAAAAGTATTCCTTTGATGAAGAATGGCTATTTTAGTAATTTTTTATTTTTATGCTCACAGAGAAGCAACTAAAGTTCATAGTAAAATTAAGTGTTTGTGATAATTGGAGCTAGAGGAAATTTTTATATTAATATAGAATGTTAACTATATACATTTTTTAGTTTACAATTCGATAAAAATTCACAAAAGGAGGAACTTAATGTGACAGCCAGAATCGGTATTGACAATTATATTAAGAATAACAGAGAGGAATTTCAGTCGATGCTTTTATCAGAGGCAGGGAATGTTGCCACGAAGATTAATACTATTTTAGAAGCCGGAAATATTGACCTTTTGAAAAATGCAGAAACGATCGCCCTCTTTGCTGTGGGAAATAAGCGAGATGAACTCGTTGCTTTTGCAGAAGTAGAAGGAATTTCTTGGGCGAAGCATTCATTAACCTTGGCGTTAAAATTAGAATGGATACATGCAATTAGACGTACTTTATGGAGTCTCTTACGTGAATATCATCCATTAAACAGTAGTTCTAAATCCGTTGCAGAATTTTACGAACTGGAACAGAAAATTAATGATGGGATTGATGGATTTTTAAACACCTTTTTTATTAGCTATTCTAACTATAAAGATGAATTAATTTTAAATCAAAGGAAATTAGTTGAACATTTAACCGTTCCAATCATACCAGTCAGCTCTTCTATAGCGGTATTGCCGATGATTGGTATACTTGATACATATCGGATGGATATATTAAAAGAAAAAGTATTAAAAGAAATATCAAGGTTAGGGATTCAAACATTAATTATTGACCTTTCCGGAATATCCGACATGGACGAATATACTGTTTCTAATTTTCAAAAAGTGTTAATTGGAGTAAAGATGATGGGATCAAAATCTACCCTAACGGGATTAAGACCTCAACTTGCAAAAAAAATGCTTTACTTAGGAATAAACATTGAGATAAATACAGAAATAAAAGGAACTTTACAACAAGCCTTAAATGAATATTTTGAAGTAAACTCGTAGTCATCTAAAATAATTTAACACTTTTTCTTGAAAAGGCTAATAATTAAGTCTTACTTTTCCCTTGATTTTATAAAATCAATGGGTCTTTTTTTATCTTTATTGAACTAACCTGCCCCGTTACTTTAAGTACAATATTTCACAAAGTTAACTTACCATATATTAGTAAAAATTAGCTTCTACTTTGTAATTATAATATAAAAAGCCCTCTAAATTCAGACGACTTTTATTTGCCATTTTAACGGTCAATTTTAAAATACATCTCAAAACGAAACTCTTTCTTCTGCTAGAGAGTGAATTTCCGAATTACTGACTCAAGATAAGATTAATGTCAGGACCTTTCGTTCACAAGGCTCCCAATCCAAGACTAACCTCCCATCTTTTCAATTCAAGAAGGAATCCCGCCTCGCAACCTTGAAATAACCTAGTGTAACACATTATCTAAGGAGGATGACAGATGATTTTATCAGCCGAACAATCAGAGAAGCTGCTTCCCGTATCAATGGAACCTGAGCGTATTCAACAAATCCTTTCAGAAACAGCGAACGCAAAGGCCCTTATCCAGCTGGATCAAAACGCCTATTATGATGTAGAAAAGGACGCACAGATCATCTCCCAGTACTACCAAAATATTAATTTTATGCAGTCAGATATCCTGGACTCTATCCGTCAGCTGCTGGAAGCAAGCCATACAAATCCTATCCGTTACGATCCATCTGAGTATGTGTATCCTTGGGTCGACCTCCAGCCAGATGGCAGCTTAAAAAGCATTTACTCCGGAAAAATTAGACAACCCGAAAATGTCATTAAAGAAGATGCGAATACTACACGGAAACGAAAGGAAGCAGCAGAAGAATTCCAAGCTTCCGTGCAAAACGATGAACAACGTCTCGCACAAATTGAATCGAACTTTAAATATAATTGTGAGCATGTCGTACCACAGTCCTGGTTCAATGAGAGGGAGCCAATGCGCGGGGATATTCACCATTTATTCACGTGTGATCCAGCCTGCAACTCGATGCGGAGCAACTTCCCATACCATGATTTCAGCGACTACAATCCAGAACTGATTTCCGTCCAGAGTATAAAGGAATCCTGCGGCAAGTCATTGAATGAACAGTTTGAACCAGAATACGGAAAAGGTGCTGTTGCCCGAGCCATGCTCTATTTTTTACTAAGATATCCTGATGAAATTGAAGCTTCGCATAAAAAGGAAATCGATGTATCCCTGCTCCTGCAATGGCATGAAGATTTTCCACCCGGCATTTATGAGAAGCATCGCAATCTCGCTATCTATGAAATCCAGGGCAATCGCAATCCATGGATCGATTATCCGGTTAATCTGATGCGTATTTTTCAATAAAATGAAGAAGAGGTTGGGAGAAAAAGTGTATTAGTCTAAGAAGAATCCGAACTATAATTCAAAATTCTTAATTAGAATTTGAATTCGTTTGGATTTTTTTCTTTTTATAAGTTTTCTAATCTTGAAATCATTCGTCTTAGAGTTGGCGTCTTAGAGTTAGGGATTAACCACTTTTAAAAGCATCTATTTATTTTCTATTTAACGGAACTTTAACAGCGCGCTAGTACCTCGGAAGAATAACTAGTTTCTCAGAAAACTGCCTAACTCAGTTATGCCTCCTCTACAAATACATCTTTCCATTCATCACGTTTTGCAAGCATTTCTTTAGCAAGCTCTTTTGCCCCTTCTAAACTATGACTAGCAGCCCAACCACATTGGACTTCATTACATGCTGGGACTTCCTTAGCTTCTAATACATCTTTTAATGTTGCTTCTATTGCGTCTAAAACAGTATCATCATCATCTTCATTTAGAACTGTTAAATAAAATCCTGTTTGACAACCCATCGGACTTAAATCTACAACGGTATTATGGTGATTGCGAATTAATTCAGCCATTAAATGCTCTAAGGAATGCAAGGCAGGCATTTCCATATGTTCTTTATTTGGTTGTTTAAATCGAAGGTCATATTTATTTATAACATCTCCGTTAGTGCCTTTTGTCAATCCAGCTAGACGGATATAAGGTGCACTTACTTTCGTATGATCAAGGTTAAAGCTCTCTACATTCATTTTTGTTGTCATTGTTTTCCACTCCTGTGTAATTTTTATGATTAATTACGAGCGATAAATTTATTAAAGATACCAGTGACCCGAATCCGACAATTTATACATATATTTTATCTACTATCATTTTGAATATTCCTTTATTTTTATATAATACTTTTATTTTTAATGAAACATAACCTAAACCTAAAAAAGTGAAAGGGGGAAAATTGAATAGCCCGTTGAATGACTTCCCTACCCAGCCCAAAAGAGATGGGAGTTATTAATAATATAAGATAAATTCACTTCTACAGGAAAAAAGTGGGTAGTATATTAAAATCTAAAAATCAAAAGATAAAATAGTGTATTTTCTAAAAGTAAATGGTAGTGAGGATGAAGCAACATGAAGCGAGACCCACAAACACTAAAACCAGTAATTTTGCTAAACATTGATTCTTTGATGCCCGAACCGTTAGAAATTGCCATCCAAACCGGACAAGCCCCTGCCTTAGAATTTCTAATGGAAAACGGCACTTATATTCCCAATATGGTCAGTTCATTTCCGACGATGTCTGTCACAATTGATAGCACTCTCTTGACAGGTACATATGCTGATGAACACCATGTTCCAGGCTTAACTTGGTTCGATAATTCCAGAATGGAAATTATTAACTACGGGACTGGTTTTCGCGAAACGTTTAGGTTAGGAATGCGTCGTACTGCCCATAACATGCTTTACCGACTGAATAATGAGCATTTAAGTAGTGAGGTCTCTACAATTTATGAAGATTTGGCCAAGAAGGGAATTCCTTCCGCTTCTATTAATTCTTTTGTCTACCGCGGATATACCCCCCATCGGTTACAAGTACCTCGATTACTCCGTACAATGACCCGATTCAAGGACGGTGAATGGACAACCAACGGCGCATCCATTTTCTCTTTAGGTCTCTTTTCTAAATTACGACCCTGGGGGTTCACAACGCAAATAGCTGCTGGAAATTATAAATTTACAGCCCGGGAGCTCAGATATCTAATACGTAAGGACAAACTTCCAGGATTTACATTCTGCATATTTCAAGATATGGACACCCGCCTTCATTTTAAGGGTCCAAAAGATTTAAAAGGAATTAAAAAAATTGACCGAGAAATCCAAAAAGTGTTGAATATGTATCCAAGCTGGGAAGAAGCTCTCAACCGGAATGTATGGATGGTGATGGGAGATAACGGCCATTCTCCAACCGGTGCCAACTACCGGAAATTTATTATTGATTTACGTAAAATACTAAAAAAATATCGCATATCCAAACTTGAGCGCCGCGTACGCAATAATGACCAGCTTGTCCTATGTGTAAACCAGCGTATGGCTTATATTTACATATTGGATAAGAACCTGCCACTATCTGTTATTGCAGAAAGTCTTAAGAATGATCGACGAATCGATATCATTGCCTGGAAGGATAATGACCTGATAAACATTACATCTGGCATGAGACAAGGAATATTGCGTTTCTCTCCAACTGGTAATTACAAGGATGAATATAACCAAACATGGAGTATAGAGGGAAACATCAAACTTTTGGATCTTCATGTAAAAAATGAAAAAGAGCTATCTTACGGGAATTATCCAGATGCATTAGCTAGGATTTATAGTGCATTACACTCCCATTCGGGTCGTTTCATTGTCGTTAACGCTAAACCAGGTTGCGATTTTAAAGCCCAATCCACACCATTCCACCTTAGTGGGGCAGCACACGGTTCATTACACAAACAAGAAACACTTGTACCATTATTGATTGCAGGAACGACAGCAAGACCAACATTCCCACGTATTGTCGATATGAAAGAATTTATACTTAAGTTAAGCTCTCAACAACGTAGTGAGTAGAAATGGATGCAGTACCAGTTAACCGATGAAATATTCAAGGGTCAGACTAGGGCTGGCTCTAGCGGTCGTTTATCCTGTCTTGAATCTACACTGCGTGACAGCTGAGAAAGCAGTACGATTGGGATGTTCAGCTCTAATGCTAGCAATTTAAGTTCCCGTGTCATCTCACCGATTTCTAAATCCCGGCGATCACGGTGGGAAATGGCTGGTTTTATCAATTAAAGGTAATCGATGAACACCAGATGATTTTGTTTGGGATTCTCATGGACTTGTTTTCGAATTCCCGCACGAATTTCGGAAATAGTGTGCTTTTTGTCAGAGATTTCTAATTCCCAAGTTGTCATTTCTCCGATTGCGCGCATCACGTTTTTATAATCATTTGTTGCAAATCGATTGCTGATATCATGCCATTTACTCGCATTTAGCCTCCCTTCTGTAGAAATCATTCGTTTCAATAACTGCTTCGTCCCCATTTCTAAGCTATAGATGAGGGATGCGCCTCCAGGCAGATAAAGAGAGAGAGGTTATTGATATTGTCATTGTAACAACGGTTTTAGGAGATAAGATTGGGGAGGTTGGTGGGGTCATGTATCTCACCGAACTCGCTGAATCCGTACCAAGCACCGCAACGTTTAAGCATTATCAACAGATTCTTATTGACGCATACCAGCTGCGCGTGGCCCAACATGCCATACAGCAGTTCTTGAGTAATCCTTCCAACACTAGACTTGAGCGTTTGCTGCAGGATTTACAGGCATGCAAGGATTTAACTGTAGCAAAAGAAGAAAAAAGTACCTATGACAACCAGCCTTCTTCTGTACTAATTTCTCAAACTCCTCTAGAAATTGCTGCTTCACTTCTGGAGAAACTTTTTCCGCTTCTTCGTGCCATTTCATCATTTCTTCTATATGCGAATCTTCCACTTCAGGGTAAGCTGCAATTTCACTAAGCATCGGTGGGTAAGGACTTTCCATAACAAATACAGAAAGATTTTTCATGACCCCTTGATAATCCATTTCCTTCAAGTTAGGAAGTAACATCGCAGCTTTGCGTTTTGTAAGATTAAACCGTGGATACATTTCATTAATCGTCTTTAACACTTCGATGGCTTCTTGATGTAACATTTAAAATTCCTCCTTTAAGAGTTCTGCAAATATATCTTGTTCGATTTCTTTATTATCTGGCTTGCGAAATGGAATGAGCTTATTATCCTTTTCTAATTCTTTTTCCAGTTCATAGGAATGAACGGCTTCGATTGTCCGTAATCCAGCATTCTGCCATTCTTTCATTATTTTTTCAGTGTAACTATACGTTCGTCCGCCTTTTTTCACAGTTACGGCAATTGCTTTTTTGACGATTTCTTCACCTGAAGCTTTGGTCCATTCAATCAAAGTTTCTCGTAGCAATGGGGTTAGCTTGTTTATATTTTCTTCATAGCTTTTAAAAAGAGAATCCATGTCACGCCCGCTTCCTCCTCCTCTTCTCTCTTTTTTACTTTTATCTTTATGTATGGGCAACTCTTGGGCCGAGTCAGAGGTGAATTTCAAAGTAAAGTCCCGGGTAACATCTTGGGTCAAGTCCTTGGTCAACTCCTGGTTTTTAGTCGTAGAAAAATAATGCCCGATTGCTTGATGTAATGGAATCATTTCATAAACAGGTGCCTTGTTTTGATGACCCTTTTCATAACGAATAAAGCCTCGTTCGATCAACTTTTTTCTCGCATTGATGATTCCCTGTTTAGATAGACCGGTAAATTTCATTAATGTAGAATTAGGCGCATTGAAAACACTCCTTTGCCCGAGTCTATTTCCAATGTTCATCAGTTTGTGCCAAAGCACAATTTCTCCTGTAGTCAGATGATTTAGCATCAACCAATCCATTAATAAATTTTTGTCCCTATGAAAATTGATTGTTGTCATGTTTATATCTCCTTAAGATTTTTATTTATTCACACGCGTTTTTTCCCTGCCAAAATCTCAAAAGCAATGCCAAATAGGCAAATTGCAATTCGAAAGTTAAACCTTGCGAATTAAGCAATTTACCTAATATTTTCCATCATCCATCTTTCTAGGACTTCTTCCAAGAAAAAGATTCTTCCGCCAATTTTGATATGGGGAATCTTTTTTTCTTTTACGAGATCATAAATCGTGTCTTTATGCAGTCCTAAATAGATTGCTACATCTTCAACTGACATTGTTCGTTTTTCCATCATGTTCCCCTCCCTTCACTTCTATAATCGAAAGAAGTTGGGGATTGGGGGTGAAAATGGTGAAAGTTTTTTTAATAGAGTTGTTTTTTCGGGTATAGGAGGGATTGTTTGAGCTTTGGAGTGAGTCTCTCAATTCTTGCTCTGCTATATTGGAAGGCTGGCACCATTTCATTGGTTAAGCAGATTTATTAAATTTATCTTTGAACTTGAAATGTACATAACAAAGCCTACAGGCGTTTTTAATCCTGTCACTCTCTTTCGAAAATAAGATAATCTACTGTTGGACCGTTCTCTACATCATATTTGGCATTTAATTCATTTATGGAATGGCAGTATAGTTATATCAAAAGACATTCGACACACTGACCATGTATAAAATGGTGTATATTTTATTTCAAGTAGTCTAGTAGAAGGGAATCTCTCCACCTCACAGAACCGTGCTTGCGATATTAACGCACACGGCTCCTCCTAGTTACCATTCACATTATGTAGCTAAGTTCTTTTCTCAAGTCATATATGTTAACCTTAACTCTTACGTAAGGTAATGGGTATTTTTTAGAAATAATCTAAATTTATCCCAAGTAAATGACTTTCTTTGACTTCTTCTATTGAGCCAATAATCGATATCCAATCTTCCCATACAAATACTCGGTGATAAGTTTTTAAACTCTTCACTATATTTAGCCATAAAAACACCCCCGAAAGTTCGATTTTCTACTCTAACTTTCGGGGGTCGGTACTTATCCAACATTTCGGTGTATCTCGCTTCCCTTAAAACAGCCGATAACAACAACCTGATAGATGGACGGCCACTTATAGAGTCATGTCGTAAGCCAGCCATCAACACGCTGCACGTTCCTGTTTGTTTCTTAACGAATGAACGATAACGAAAAATAATAAAAGATTCATTGATAGAAAATATCTAAACGTATAATAGGGTCAAAAAGTTGTCGAGATCACCAAGAATAAAATAGAATGGAAATTAAATGTCTGGAAAATACGGGTATGTCTACGTTTTAAAGTTTTCAACATCTGATTCCGATTGGTATCAGCTATACTGTTACTACTCCTACATTGGAAGTGATCCGGGGTCGAGGTGGCATATAAGTGCACAAAGACCCGGGCCTATGCATTCCCAACTGCAGATTTCAAAGGGAGAATATGAATAATGGTATTGCCTTGAACTGGCTGGTGTAGTTATTGATCTAGGATAGGAGTAGGGATAATAGTATTGATGTGGACTCGAAGGTGAACATGGATGATAATACAAAGTCTGTCCCTCCTTATTCTTAATCTTGTTTTCTGGGTGATCGTCAAACATTCATAGCAAAGTTTATGTTGATCTCATTAGGGGTGAAGGGAGCATTCACGGATTATTTGGATTATTGTACACCATAAAAACTGAAGTAAACTCAACATTAGACTTTTTTATGTTTGAGGTCGGCTACATAAATAGCTACAAAGATAAGGATCCGCCCAATAGTTAGACATGCAATCCCTCATGCATCTATTGTATCTGGCGGCTTCCTCAAGGGTAACAAAAGGTGGCATAGTAGTAAATGGATTGTAATTATATGAATACTGTCTATACAAAATTAAACCTCCTATCATCCATTAGATTTTTTTATCATTATATTTTAAATTATGGACATTCTAGATAATTGTCCATATACAATTGCAGAGGGCGCTAATATCTAAGTGGTCTCTAAAATAATCTTTCTAGAAGGCCTTTTAATTCTTTTAGAATCTTTTTAAAAATTGTAACCAAGGTTAAATTAACATCATCTTTAGTACCTGAAAACATTATATGGTATAAGAATTTACCGTAACAGTATTGGTTGACCAAAATCCAGGAAGACCCTAGGTAAATGATCTCAGGAATATTTAAAGAAATATAGATTTCCGATACTAATTTTCCTTCTGGATATCAGACAGAAATTGGGCTTCCATCAGGTATGTCAGCAAAATTACCAGGTAATGTTGGGATTCTATCCCAAGTAAAATGATAGCGATCCATAGCTTCAGGACTTGTAATCCATCGTTTGAATGTTGTTACACCATCTTCTTTATCAAGCCAGAATACTTTTCCACCAGTTGCTGTTGTTCTAAACAGACCTGTTCCATCACCAATAACCGGTCCATCAGCAACATTTGAAAGACCGGGAAAAAATAGAGCATCCCCTGGATTTCCTCGATAAAGCGAATGATAAGCAATCGGGTTGACAATCCAACGTTTTTTTCCATGATCAATTTGATAAACTTTTCCTCTTTCATCTTTTACTATCCAACCGTCAGGTGGTTGCTGTCTATAATATAAATACTCACTCATAAATACATCCCTCTCCATCAAATTAAAAGTTAAATAATCATTCATGTATAAATTATGAGTAATTCACCTAATACGATTGGGAATTTGCCTATTTATAGGAATATTAATTTGAATAGTAATCCTTTTTTACTGCCGATAACATGGCTTTTTCTTTTTTATCTTTCTAAATCATGACTTATTTCTTTATTTTTTGAATTTTCATTTCTTGAGGGAATTTTTCTTTTCCTTTTTGTTCATGCATATGAAATATATTATTCGGTTATTTTTTCAAACCCAATGGAGCAACCTATCATACTTTTTAGTGACATTCCGCAGCCTTTCCTTTATTCCGGATAATTCCTCTTTTAGTAGCTGATTTTCTGATTCATGTTTTAGGAACTTTCTACTGCATATAATTTTTTCATAGTTTTCTTTTGGCATAATAATAGATTCCTTGCCTTTTAAACCAGTTTTAGAACCGGTAGGTTTTTGCTTCTTGAAAATTAAATAAACCCCTAGCCAATTAAGATAGGGGCAAGAAGGTATCTAGGGGACAGGACAATATGGCCTTCAAATATATTATTTACTCCTTCAATATAAATATACATTAACTCAACTATAATATTTCCTGAGAAGCCCAGGGATGGAAAGTCTGGGCTCTCTTATTCCGACTTGAACTCTTCATTTATTGAGTAGGATAAAATATCTTCTTCTTTATTCCAATCAACGAACACTTCAACAGATTCTCCTCTGCTATTAGTTACCACAAAGCTTGGGTCACCGTGTTCTCCTGCATTTTCTGCTTGTTCGTTAAATTTATCTGTAACGTCTTCTTCAAGAATTTCATTTATAATTATAAGTGCTTGGCTACGGGGTAAATTTTTCATTAGTTCTCTCCTATTTTTGTTTATAGGATATCCAAGTTATACGTTTTTATTCGCCAATCTTAAAGCCGAGCTACGGAAACAGCTGCGTCTTAGGTCTTACTTTTTATTTTTATTAGAACAGAAACCAACATACGGAACATACGTTTTTTAACTAGGAGGATTTCTGTTGGCAATCTATCCCTTATTTACATCAAAATCCATAGAAAAAGTAGAGGATTGCTGCACTCAGTTTCAAACTGAGGGGTATGTATCAATCTCCGAGGAAAAGTGTAGGCAGTTTAATCGCACCAGTGTTGAATAACTATTTAATTTGTAACTGATGAATAAGATTAAGGAAGAATCTGTTTACAATCTGACTCATTACAAAAAGACGCCTTCTTATTAAAGAAAAGCGCCCTATTGTGGAGAAATAGCAATCGGAAACTCATGAATTAAGAAAACTTTTTACAGCAGCCATAAAGGCTAGTAAATTATCATCGTGCACAAAATGCCCAGCATTCTGTATCGTTACCAATTCACAATTCGGAATAAGCTCAGAAACTTCCTGCAATTTGTTTTGAGGAATGTGACTGGTTCCACCACCTATAATAAGAGTCGGCATCGTAATGTCGATAAGACGCGCCCACCATTCGGGATTGGGTTCATTAAGTTGCCGTAGAATCGAAGGCACAACCTCCCAATCAAATGGTAGAGGATCAGAGGGATTCGAAGAAATTTCGATCGGCTTATCCTGAAAAGGCGGAGGAGTGTCTTCAACAATCAACCGTTCTATCCTTGTCGGAAATGTTTCCGCGAAAAGATAGGATACTGTTCCTCCCATTGAATGACCAAGTAGGGTAAACCTTTCTAAATTCATAGCATTTGCAAAATGAAGTAGGTCATCACACATCAATTCAAAAGTGTATGTGCTAGTTCTCGCGCTCCCACCATGACCCCGTTGGTCTAAAGCTAAAACACGGTATTTTTCTCCTAATACAGCAGCCACTTGGTCCCATGTTTCTGCACCTGATCCCATTGCGTGAAGTGCAACAATCGGTGGTGAAGAAGGTTCCCCAGTCTCTCGATATTGAAAAGTGAGTCCATTCAATTCAATTTGTTTCACCCTTGTTTCCATCTTCAATCATCTCCTTTGTTGGATTTCATTATAAAAGACCTATAAATACAGAAATGGCACATTTTTTATTCTGAAAAGCGCCCTTTTTGGAATAAGGTACTAAAAAGAAGCAACATACTATTCATTATCTCTAGATTTTTTGGTGGTAAATAACCAACCAAATATACCGCCGACACTTATCCCAAAAATGATCGATGAAGCCATATTGTCAAATACTAAAAAACCAACAACAGTCATCATGATTATAAACAAATAAACTGGGAACCAGCTTACTTTACTCATTCATATCCCCCTCAGTATTCCGCTAAATAGCCCTATACAAAAGAGCATGATCCCTCTGAAATTGCTTGCGTTGAGGATTCCTTGTTTAAACTATACTCAAGAAGGATAAGCCCCTTTTATACGATAGGCTAGTTACAAAATTCCCTAATAACCTGCTGCTTTAGTTCTTCTATCGGAAACTTCTCTGGATAGGTAGAGATCATCAACATAATACCTTGCAGTACAGTTGAAAAATATAACGATCGTCTTCTTGGATTTTTTTCTTCCATTTTTTCAAATATTTTACATTGCAACTCAAACTGTCTAGTATTTTCCTCGATAATGCGATGACTGTATTTCACCAGCTCTTCATCTGCCTCTGGCTGAGTTTGCAAGTGCAGATAGAATCGATGGACTTCCGGGTTTTTATGGATATTATCAATCGCGCCATTGACAATATATTTAAGCTGCTCACTAGGTGTCTCCATGTTGAGTGCTTCTGCCATTACTTCAACCACTTCGCTAATTCTGGCCTCGACCATTTCAGAAAGCAACATTTCTTTCCCTTTGTAATAGCTATAGAGTAACCCTTTTGAAATGCCCGCTTGTTTGGCTATATCGCTTATAGAGGTAGTGTAATATCCTTGTTTGATAAATAACTCCATAGCTGCAGCGCGAATTTTTTCTTTGGATGCTTGGCGAATACGGTCATTCTCTTCGGGTGTACGCGGCATTTAACTTCACACCTCCATAAATGCAGTGATCTCTTGATATAAATCTTCAGAATGAGTGAGAGGTAGCATATGATCGGCATCTTCTTTTTCAATAAAACGGATGTTTGGAACCTTACGGAAACAATTGGCAACTCGAATATTATCTGCCAAGTCCTTTTGGCCAATAATAAATAAAGTTTCGGGATTCAATTCTTCTAATCGTTCCATTGCTGGGGGCTGAGGCCATTTCATGCAGAAATCAGCGGGCCACATAAGCATTCGCCCGAGATGATGCCTGAGCATTTGAACAGTGAGATCTTTGTGCGGACTTTCAAAAACGACTTGATATGTTGGTGAATCAAGGGCAAGTTCTAACATCTTATCTATATTGGGTGCAGCTTCCGATATTTTGATATGATATTGTTCAAACTCTTTTGAATAGGGGAAACCAGTCAAAGCAGGAGCAATTAATATAAGTTTTGACACTCTTTCAGGGGAATTTAGAGCGAAATCGGTTGCAATCTGTCCACCCATGGAGTGGCCAATAATCGTTGCCTGTTTAAGTTCTAGGTAATCCATAAGTGTCCGTACGTCTTCAACATAGTTTGCATGTTTTAAAGGGGATGGTGATTTGCCAGCACCACGGCCATCAAAAGCAATCACTTTGTAATGCTTAGATAAAAGGGGTGCTAAAAATGTCCATAGCCTCGAATCAGCCCCTCCGCTATGAATAAGAACAACAGGATGCCCATTGCCAGTGATCTCGAAATATAAATCCAATGCAATCCCTCCTAACTTAAATGAATTTTCCGTCTTATTTTAATATTGAATGAACGTTTAGTCAATAGAAAACACTATTTTATTTACAGCTAACTTTTTACTTATAAAAAATTCTGTATATTATCCAATTTATTTTCACTTTTAGGAATAGAGATTTTGGACGTTAGAGACGTTTGACATCGACAGATCATTGATTGACAAGAGCAAAATCTTATGACAATGCAGTAGAAGCTATTGTTTAACACTAAAGGGTTCCGTTTTGAGGTGCATATTAGTTAAATGACAGACCAACTGACGTATGAATTGAACTGCCCCCTGTCAAGTAGACAGTGGAAATAATAAAAATAACTTAAGCGGCCATAGCCCTGTATTCCAGTGGGCTGTGGTCGTTTAATTTTTCTTGATACCTCGTATGATTGTAAAAATGAATGTATTCGTTGATAGCTTTGGATAATTCTTCGAATGTCCCGTACTTATGTAAATAATATTTCTCGCATTTGAGAGTTCCCCAAAACGATTCCATTGGTCCATTATCAATACACTTCCCGACTCGAGACATACTGTGTGTCATCTCTGCCTGGTCTATCCGACGTTTAAATCCGTGTGAAGTATATTGAAACCCTCGATCACTATGAATTAGTGGATGTTCTTCATCATTCAATGTGGCCGTCGCCAGATCCAACGTTTTAAACACAAGTTGGTTATTGTTTCGGTGGCCAAAAACATAGCTAACAATCGATCCATCATATAAATCACGAATAGCACTTAAATATGCTTTCTTCGAAGCACCATACTTAAATTCCGTCACATCTGTAACCCATTTTTCATTTGGTTTTTCTGCTTTAAAATTACGATTTAAGATATTCTCCGCAACGTGTTTGGGGAGAGATTGTTTATAACGATTCTTCTTTTTTCGTATGACAGATTGTAATCCAGCGATTTTCATCAATCTATATATTCTTTTGTGATTGAGTTTTTGCTGAAGTTTCTCTTTAAATATACGGTTCACGTTTGTCTTCATTCGACGGTATCCATAGATGCCCTCCACTTTTTCATGAAGAGTTATCATTTCCTTAATAATCTCCTGATTTAGTAGTTCTTGCTTTGAAGGTGTTCTATTTAACCATTTATAATAAGCAGATCGTGCAATTCCTGCAATTTCACAAAGAAGAGAAATCGGTAGATTTCCCTCGATATGGAGCTCTTGTATTGCGATATACTTATCCTTAAACCTTACTTGGTTTATGTTCGCCTCCTTTCGATCTCCTCTAACTTTTTTAGAAATGCATTCTCCGCACGTAAACGTTCATTCTCTTTTTCCATTCGACGCATCTCTAGCTTCATCTTTTCTTCTGTAGTTAATTCTTCTTCACTTTTGGAACGTCCTCTCCTATCCTTTAACGCATCCCATCCATCGGCTTCATACTTACGCACCCATTGATAGACTTGTTGATAAGACACTTTATGGGTACCCGCAGTTTGTTGATAATCCTTGTCATTCGATAATGCATCCTGTACAATTTCAATTCGTTCTTGCCAAGTCGTTTTTCTCCCTTTAGTCATAGAGCGTGTTCTCCCTTTTTCCGTATCTTTTAATTCTCTATGACTATTATACTTTGTAATCCAATTTTCGAGTACCGCTACACCAGATATACTATATTTTCTTACTATTTCACGTAAGGAATATTCTCCTGAAATATAATCTCTAACCGCAGCTTCCTTTAATTCTTTAGAATATTTTCTCCATGTTTTGGATTCTTCTAAACCACGAACTCCTTCTTTCTCATACTTCTCCATCCAATTGTAAAGTGTAGATGAATAAATTCGATATTTTGAACATAACTCTCCTATTGTGTAATCTCCATTTTTATAAGCCATTATTACTTCATATTTAACTTCACTAGAATGAGACCTTTTTGACATAAAAAAACTCCCCCTAAGATAAAAACAGATTTTTATTTTTTAATCTGTCTACCTTAAGGGGAGCATATCAAATTGACATACGTCAGTTTTGTTGATATATCAACGATTAATGGTTAAATTAGGTTTTTTGGCATCCGAATATCTCATTTATTTTTTATAGGACAATAGATATTGTACATAGAAAAAGTGGTGTCAATTGATATGTCAATTTGGCTGTCAATTGCACTGTCATTTTAGGTAGTATACCTTTGTTTTTTTAATACAAAAAGGATCTCTATTAAGAGATCCTGGTCAATTTCTTATTAAACTAAAGCACCAGATAGTTTAAGTACAATTCATCACAATCTATTTCAGAAATTAGACCATAAATAGACGATGCCTTATTTTTAAGCATCGACCTTTTAGTTGAAATAATTTTATTGTTTAATATTTGGCATATTTCATACAAACTCATATTATCAGCAACACTTTTAATTGATTCAGCTTACTCATCTGGTTTGCAGTTGCTTCAACATCTAACAAAAAACAGGCATTTTCTACTATTGTGGAAACAGCCTGTTTCAGAGTACCTTAATCTATATTTTATTTAGAATTTATTATAAGCTAATTTTATTAATGGTGGTAAGGGTAGTGATGGTGGTAATAAGGATAGTGATGGTGGTAATAAGGGTAGTGGTAGTAAGGATAATGATGGTGGTAGTGCGGATAACCAAATCCAAACCCTGGGCCTCCAAACCCTAGTCCTGGTGCAAATCCAAAACCTGAACCTGGTCCACCTAAACCAATGCCTGGGAATTGCCTGTCATTATACATAAAAACATTCATCTCCTCAATTCATTTTACAATAGAGCATATGTGTTTTTGGGAAAATGTTCTTGGGCATTTGTCTTGATTTCTAGACTTTATATGACAAACGCTGAATCCTAGGATAAAAGAGCCTTTCATTCACAACTCTTCGTCTACGTAAGAAAGAAGTCAATTCAGGACTCTGGCGAAATAATACAACCCACATCCTTATTCAACTAACCTGCCCCGTTAAATAAAATAAGACCGCCGTAATGACGATCTCCTTGTTGTATTAAAGCACCAGTTAGTTGAACAGCTGTCCTAATAAGAATAATCTATCCAAAGACTCTAAAGTAATTTAACTACTTTATTTTGGATATACTTTTTTAAACCGTTCACATACAACTAACATATTTGGTGAGAATTCTTTATCGTATTCTTTTAATAATTCCGTAAAGAACTTTTCGTGTGCATCCCACCAAAACCGATAATCCCCTTCACCTTCTGCTAACGCAAATTCTTCTGTTACCTCATTCATCGGAACAACTTCAACAGATTGAATTTGAATAACTGCGACTGGCACTTCCTCACCACTCAGAATAATATAATATTCACCAGCTTGAGGTATAGCTTCTTTTTCTAACTCATAAAACACAAAACCTGAAGTTGTCGCTGTCTTCTTTCCCTCAACAACTAAATCAGCTAACCAATCAGCCGATGCTCCAAATTGAAATGCATCTTTATATTCGGTCCCTTCCTTTTGATTTGCTACACAAAAATCATTCCAATATTGTTGTACCTTATCCATACATACCATCCTTTAACAATATTATTTCTTTATTGTACTGACCTGCCCCATTAGTTCAATGCTTCTAAACAATAGTAACATAATATTCAAAAGATAATATTGTTCAAAGAAAAAGACGATTGTTCTGGTAATCGCCTTGTTTAACTCTTGCACCCGTTAATGCAATAAGTACAAATGAAAAAAGAGTTACTTTTTCTTATCAAGGCGTGAATGCCTTTTATCAGCGGCACTTGCTATAAATAAGGAAGCTATAAACCAAATAATACCTCCTAAAATCCACGTAGCCCAATTACCAATTTGGAACAAAAGTGATAACAAGAATAACAATGAGCCGCTAACTAATATTAAAGTTAAGCCAAATGCAAATGCCACCTTTTCAGGTAAATCTTTAATTTTATCCAACATTTATTCTCCCACCTAAATAATCTAAAAGACAAAGTAATTTTTATCTACTCATTATTTTCATACCAGAACTATTATGGGATTCCTATTAAATAATCCTGCCCCAATAGTAAAAATCGTCATTGTGACAATCTCATTGTTGTATTAAAGCACCCTTTTGTTGAAGATAAATTATCACTTACTTTATGGCTATGTGGATTTCAATTTCCCCATTAGGATAGTATTTTTCGAAATCAAATGAATAAGCTCTCTCTAATGTACCTGCTTCTTCTTGATCCCATATTTTACTCCAGCTATTAAAAATTCCTTGTTCTTCAGTTGTATTTACTTTAAAGATTTCGTATTTCTCATTTTTCGGTATCTCTATAAAAGATTTCCCATTAGTATCTTCACTACCAACGCTTAATGAATAATCACCTTTATAGTCACTCTCATAATTATGATATACACCGTATGTAATATTTTCATTTTTAGTTAGACGATTAGAAGCCTCTTTCCACATTTCTGTGATTTTTTGCATTACACGTTCATCATTAAAATTATTTGTTCTTATGCTAGTAATGATTGATAATTTCAACATCCTCACCCTTTCAATATATCTATACCTTATAAGTTCAATATAGCTATTAGAGTTTCCTTCTTCTTCAACAAACCTGCCCCTTTAGCACAATAGCTGCCGTTCAATCTCATCTTCAACTAATGCACCAGTTTGTTCAATAAAGTTTTTATGTAAAAGTGTGACCTTCATTCTCTAACACGACTTTGGCCTTTTCAATTGAATGGCTTTTAATAAGCAGATAGTCCGTATTAAAGGTTGAAATAGCAAAGATACTGATTTTATTTTCAGCTAATGGATTCGCTAATGAAGATAATATTCCAGTTAAGTTAAAGTCTAAAACTCCCTCTACTTTTATACATTTCCAATCATTTTCAACATCCTTAAATACCTCGTTCATCAATAAACATTCGGAAGGACACACGATAGACAGTTCCTCATCTGTTCGTGTAATAGAAAATATATCAGAGTTTAATGCCCACAATGGTATTGTTTCTGTTGATGGAAATTTCACAACGGAAAAAGTTGAATCTAAAATTTTTAATTTCATATTTTCATCATTCCTTTTAGAATTTATTATACTATTTTTTCTGTCAGACCCTTATTAAACTAAACTGCCCCATTAGTTAAACAAGACCGCCATTGTGACGATCTCATTGTTGTACTAAAGAACCCGTTAATAAAATAACTACGTCAACAAAAGCCATTCACATAACTACTAAATTTGTGTAATTTCTCCTTCACCCCAACCATTGATTATTGTAAGCTATTATTCCTAATATTGCCCCAACTGCTGAACCAAAAGCTAAACCAATCACTGCCCATATTACTTTTGATTCCTTTTGTTTTTTTGTTACTGCACCCAATCTCAGTTCCTCCCAATTTAAAATGATTTAATTTAATTTACGGAAAAGGTTAGGTGAAAGTTTCATTTTTTAACTATTCAGCCCCGTTAGTGAAATAGCGACTGCTCTATTCGAACAATCGCTACCCTTTAGTCCAATAAAAATCTCTTATTAAAAATCCTTGTGTTTTTGCATAGTCATTAATAGTTTTAATTAATTCATTTTTAGATATAGAAAAGGAATTATGAATTTCCCTTTTTTTATTTATCTCATATTCTTCAAAAACGATAAAATTTAATAAGTCCATTTTTTTAACTACAAATTGGTTACATTCATATTCTCCGCATCTGATATTGCCAGAATAAATAAAGCGAATGATGCCATCATAATATTCTTGATCAGAAATCTCAATTTCTAAAAATGATTGTAATATTTCTTGCATTTAAACACTCCCTCTAACCAATCTTCTAAACACTTTTATATACTAAAAGTAATACATTTTCTTCTTAAACTAACCTGCCCCTTTAGTTGATTAAGGATGAAGCATTGCCCTTCTTTTAGTAAAGCACTCGTTTGTTTAATAAGTAAGGGTGTTATAGAAACCATTCACCTTGAGCAATTTTTACTACTTTACCTCCTACATAAACATTAATTTTTCCGTTATCCTCCCCTGCTTTTAAAAACAATAAAGACGGTCTTTCAATTTCATATCCTTGTTCTACACAAATGTTAATTTCACTTTTATTAAAATATTGGTATTTAACTAAGTAGGAAGCTAAACATCCGTTAGAACTACCAGTAGCTGCATCTTCGGGGATACCATAATAGTCTGCAAAATCTCGAACATTTAAATCATTTTCCGAATTATATACTTCTGGAGAAAAAACCATAATAGCTTTTGCATCAGTATGTTGAATTAAATCAAAATATTTTCCCTTATTTATGTTTACTTTCTTTACTGCCTCTAATGATTTTAAGGGGGTAACAATCACTGGAAGTCCGGTTGAAACCTCTTGGATAGGAAATCTATCGTCTATGTATTCACTATCTATATTTAATACATCAGAAACTATTTTCGTATCTAAAGTTTGACCAAAAGTAGGTTCATTTTGTTTCATCCATAGAACTTTTTCCTGATTATCAAACGAAACTGGTATCTGTCCGGCTTTAAAATTTAGAATAAGCTTTTCCATAGGTTCCTCTAATACTTCGTTTTGAATGATAAATGCAGTCCCTAATGTAGGATGACCAGCAAAAGGAACCTCCTCATTTGGTGTAAAAATACGAACATCAAAACCACCTTCATTTTTTGAATCAGACAAGATAAAAGTAGTTTCGGAATAATTAATTTCTTTAGCTATTTGTTGCATTTCACTATCAAAAATATTTCTAGCGTTTTTAAAAACCGCGAGTGGATTTCCTGTATATTTTCCTTCTGAAAACACATCAACAATAGAATAATTAATTTTCGCCATAAGTCTACCCCTAATTTTTTTTGTTTTAACCAACATACCAATTATCTTCAACTCTTGCACCCGTTTGTTTAATAAGGAATTAATTGTTTAGCCTCTTCCGTGTAACTCTTCCCATTCTTGCAATGTCATTATATCTAGTTCAGGCTTCGGAGGATCTTTTAGCATCGCAAGAAATTCAATTGAATGACCATCAGGGTCTTTAAAGTAAATAGATACAGCAGGCATAAAAGGAAAGACTAATAAATTTTCAGAACTCTCACCCAAAAAGTTAGTTGTTTCTATTCCTAAATCTGATAAGTAATCTCTTGCCGAGGATATATCATCTAAATTGACTTTAAACGCAAAGTGTTGCCGTTGGATTAAAGGGCTTGGATAATTTTCTCTAATACCTAGCATAGATTCTCCAGGTTTTCCAACCCAGTAGAATTTTGACTTTCTTGTAGAATCTTCAAATAACGGGATAATATTTAGCAGCTTATCATAAAAAGCGGCTGAATTTTGGTAATTACTCACATTAATATGAGTTTCAAAGATGCCTTTAATCATTAACAGGAACTCCTTTTAAGGGAAAAGAGCAGTCATTCTAATAATTGATCTTCAACTCTTGCACCCGTTTGTTCAATAAAGTTTTTTATGTAAAAGTGTGACCTTCATTCTCTAACACGACTTTGGCCTTTTCAATTAAATGGCTTTTAATAAGTAGATAGTCCGTATTAAAGGTTGAAATAGCAAAGATACTGATTTTATTTTCAGCTAATGGATTCGCTAATGAAGACAATATTCCAGTTAAACTAAAGTCTAAAACTCCCTCTACTTTGATACATTTCCAATCATTTTCAGCATCCTCAATTACATCATTCATAGATAAACATTCGGAAGGGCAAACGATAGACAATTCTTCATCTGTTCGAGTAATAGAAAAAACATCGGAGTTTAATGCCCACAATGGTATTGTTTCTGTTGGAGGAAGTTTCACAACAGAAAAAGTTGATTCTAAAATTTTTAATTTCATATTTTTCAGTTCTCCTTTTATACTTTTTTAACTAATACTCATTCAACCTTGTTCAATCTGCCCCCGTTAGTGAAACAACTTATCTTCCAATAATAGCATATATTCAAACAATGTTTCCGGAAGAAAAAGACGACCGTTTCGAGTACCGCCAAGTTTAATTCTTGCACCAGTTAATGGAATAACTTAAAATTTTAGATTGCTTCTGTTATTGCAGTAAAAAATTGATAAACAAAATAACCTGCAAAACCAATTAATAATAATCCTGCGATGATAGAAAATCCCTTAATCATTGTTCGGCTCATTACTTTTCTAGTGGTAGCCACAATTGTTAATAACCCTAAATCGTGCAATAATATACCTGTTAAAACACCTGCTGCAATAATTAAAAAATTAGTTGGCTCAGCTGCATTATATGAATTAGTTAGTACTGCTCCAAATACACTTAGCCAAAAAACAATATTACCAGGAGATATTGCAACAAGGAACCCGTTACGATAAGTAGACCATAACGATTTTGTAGGTTTTTCACCAGATAATGTTATATCTTTGTCCGCATTTTTAATAGAATCATACCCTATTAAAAACAAAAATATTGCACCAACTAACCACATTGGCATTTGAATAAAAGGTAGTTGCAAAATAGAAGCTAATCCAAAATAGAGAGCTGCGATTAAAGCAAAATCAATGGTCATCCCACCTAATCCAACAACCCAACCGTGCATAAATCCATTCTTAAGACCTTGCTTTGTCATTTCTACTGTAATTGCACCTACTGGCATTGCAATAGCAAGTCCCGCAAGAACATATGTAAAGAATAACGCCATTTAACTACACCCCTTCATAAAAATAAAATTAATACTATATTACCATAAAAGGTTATTAAAAAATCAGAAATATGTATATTTATTCTATTAAACTTATATTTATTAATTACAGTTCCTCTTAAAGTGATTTATTCATCGATAATTTGACCCTATATATATAAAGATAAAGTGTATTCCTTATTTTACAAAATCATTATTATCCACACAAAGTTTTTTAAAATTCTTATTCAACTAACCTGCCCCATTAGCTCAAGAACCTAAAGTTATAGGCTCATAATTTTCAGGCAAGGTAGATAAATAAAAAAAAGATCGTTCCAGATGACCTTCTTGTTTAACTATGGCACCCATTAGTTTGGTAACATTCGGCTTAATTGTTCTATATTTAAACGACAAAAAATAAAAAGCCCTTCTGTGAAGAAGAGCTTTTTACTATAAGTTATTATTTAACAACGTTAGTTGCCTGAGGTCCACGGTTACCTTCTTCGATATCGAAAGAAACTTGTTGACCTTCTTCTAAAGTTTTAAAGCCGTCGCCTTGAATTGCCGAGAAGTGTACGAATACATCGTCTCCACCTTCAATTTCGATGAAACCGAAACCTTTGTCTGCGTTAAACCATTTTACTGAACCTGTATTCATATGAAATCCCCCCATTGTGCATAGTGCACGTTTATTACTTGGTTGTTCTGATAATAATCCAAGACGGTGATATACATTGTAAGGTTATGACATAGATCCTGTATTGCTAGCACGAACAATTAAGTTATTCATAATATAACACGTCTCACTCAAAAAAGATACCGTCCTCTAGATGCATTAGACAGAGGGTCTTCTTGTACAAGTATTGCACCGGTTTGTTTAAGTACATTTTCTTCATAATCTCAAGTTATTTCAATTCGCTATTAACTATATTCTCCCAGTCCTTGAAGGACATCTTTTCCGTTATGTGTTCTAATTCATTTGGAACTTCAATATAACACATCAATTCTAAACTATTTCCATCTGGGTCATCAAAGTAAACCGAAGCATTTCCTTGATTTGGTCTTACAAAAGGCTCTATCGATGTTCTTTCTCCAAAAGGAACAGGTTCAACTTGGATGGATTCAAGCCATTGTAAGGAATCTTTTAAATCCTCATATGTAACTCGAAAAGCAATATGCCTCAAAGAAGGGTGGTATGGGGTTTGTGACTCCTTCCCTTCCCACAATCCTAACCAGCTTTTTCCTTCTTCTATCCAAAAGAAGGCGGTGTCCTCATCACGCCAACCGATCCTTAGTCCTAATTCTCTGTAAAATTCAATCGAAATTTCTAAATTTCTTACAGGTAAATGCGCTTCATATAATCCCTTTATCATTTTTTTCCTCCTCTATTAAAATATTTTCTATGTACCATTTAACTTAATATTACTAAAATGTCTAATATAAGTATAATATATCTTTATTATATAAAGTAATAACTAATTGTTATCTATTTGGTAATTCCTTACTTTCACTAACCTGCCCCTATAGCTCAATAAGAAAAGCTGCCTATAAGCCAGATGGATCTTCAAGTAACGCACCAGTTACTTTAAGAACATTCTTTCACAAACTACTCCCAAATTTCATCTAATTTATTCGAATAGAAATCAACTGCATTTTTATAACTTAATATTTTATCATCTGTCGTTGTATCTATTAAGCATTTTAATAATAACTCCATCGCTTTACTATGCTCGTTTAAATTATATAAGGTCATCGAATAGAACGTTTGAATTGCTCTATTGTGTGGAAATAATTCAATTCCCTTTAGAAATGTTCTTTTTGATCTTTCATAATCTCCTAATGTTCTATATGTACTCCCTAATCCCAATAAAGCTCCCTCCAGTTCCTTTGAAGACAGCCCTAATTTGATTGCATTTTCGTAAAAGGGTACTGCTTTTGATTCTTCTCCTAATAAATCAAAACTCCAAGCACACTGATAGTTAATCGACGCATTATCGGGGAACTCCTGTACCAGTTTCATAAGTAATTCATTAGATTCTTTATGGTCTCCAGTTTTCCGTAAATCAATAGCTCTTTCTAATTTTTTCTCCATTATTTTCACCCTCGATACTTTATCTGTTTGTTTCACTAAACTACGTCGTTAGCCAAAAGGCAACAATTATTATTGAACAATCGCACTAGTAAAGGAACGATTAGTAGTTAGCTAACTGAGCCGTTTGATCAATTAGCAAGTATATGTTTTTTTAAAGTATTAGCCACCTGTATTGGATTTGTGATTGGTAAAAAATGATATCCGCTTGGAATTGGAACAACAGATAAATTCGTCTGAAGCTGTTTAAATGCTTCTGCTTTATCTTTACTAAATTCATCCATACTGTTTTCAGCTAAGACCAACAAAAAGGGCTTTTCAATTTTTCTTTTCAAGCAATAGTCTTTTATTGTTACTTCTTTCGATAAAGTATTAATGCCTTTTCGTTACTATGGTGTATGTATAAATCTTCTTTCAACACAAAGTTACTTTGCAGATAAGATTTAAAATTACTACGTTCTTCTTCTATTAGACTTTCCATAGAATTAGTAGTTTCGCTTACAACATTTTCAAGATCTTCCAAACGTTCAATGACTGGTAGTTGAATCTCTTCTTCAACGTCTTCTCTTTCACCAAGGAAGTAGTAACCACCGTCTAATAATGTCAATGACTCTACATAATAAGGAAATTTAGAATAAAATGCCTGTATTACCCAGCCACCAATAGAATTTCCAATAAAATGTGCTGATGAAATCTTTAATTTCTTTAAAATGTTTTCAATTTCTAATACAAAAGAGGATATAGAATTATCTACTTGCTCAATTTGATTATGTCCAGGTAAATCTATTGCAATGGATCTAAAGATAGCGATAAAACAATTATTGCATTGCCAGCACTGCTTATTAATGTAACCTGCCACTTTAGTAAAAAGAAGACCGTCATATTAACGATCTTCTTGTTGAAGTAAAGCACCCGTTAGCTTAAGAAGAAAAGGAGTAGAACCCACAACTCCTTTGTTATTCTTACACCATTAATTAGGCATTTATTATTTTATTTTTCTCGTTATTTGAACTAAACAGTAGAAAATTCCCCAAGGTAAAATATAGTATGTTATGTTTTTGAAAACAGAAACCATTTCATTGGACAATAAGTTATTTACGGTGTGTAAATTATTTGTTATTAGTAAAAAGTAATAAATCAAACCTGTTAGAACTAAGGCTGAAGTCAATTTATACTTTAAAATTAATCTTGTTGATCGTTCTTTAAATTTAATTAAGCCATCTAGAGGGATAACTAATTGTTTACTTTTTTCCATTTTTCATAACTCCTTTAATTTTGTATTTAAATTATTAATTCAATGTGGGGTAGAATGATTCCTTCTTTTATTTGGAAAAAACCCCTCTTAAGCCAGTAACTCTTAGGTTTTGGCGCTGTTTCTTTTAAATTAATTAAAAAAGCCGATATTTTAAAATCGACTTTTAACTTCTTTTTATTAAACTAAAGCACCCGTTTGTTAAAGTGAATTTATTCACAGTCTTTTATTTTTTCGACCTCTAAAAAATGAATAATTCTTATTGTTTATTGTAATACGTATATTATATACAATCTATTTCCTATAATTCAAAAATTTGAAATCGCTTTCTTTTGTTGATAAAGTATTAGTAATAAAAGATTTGGGAGGAATTATATATGATTGATGTACTCAAATATGAGGGTGAGAAAGTAGTAGTTACTGGTGTTGCTTCAGGTATGGGAGAAGAAACAGCAAGACTTTTATCTAAGTTAGGTGCGGAGGTGTACGGTTTAGATATTAATAAGCCAGAAATAGAAATCGATCATTTTATACCAGTTAATTTAAATGATAAATCGTCAATTGATGATGCTGTAGAAAAACTCCCAGAAAAAATTAGTTCAATTTTTAATTGTGCTGGTGTTGCGGGATCTACATATGCAAATAAAAGTTTTTCTAGATTAGACGTAATTACTATTAATTTTATAGGACCAAGGCACCTTATTGAATCTTTAGTTCCCAAAATGAAAAAAGAGGGCGCTATCGCTATTCTTTCATCAATAAATGGTTTGGGTTGGACCGCTAACAAAGAAAGACTATTACCCTTGTTAAATACTTCATCCTTTGATGAAGCACAAGAATGGTACAAAGAAAATGAAAAAACATTTATGGAACCTTATGATGAAACACCTATACCAGAATATACTGTTTCAAAAGAGCTAGTTACTTCCTGGGTTAAGAAAAGAGCTTATGAACTATCAGAACAAAATATACGATTAAATAGTGTTTCACCTTCTGCAGTAAATACTACAATGATGGACAGTTTCAATGAGTTAACTGGAATGGATGTTATGGCTACATCAAGATCTAAAATTGATAGAGAATCTGAGAGAGAAGATAATGCAAAAGTGTTAATTTTTTTAAATAGTGATTTAGCTTCTTACGTAAGTGGACAAGATATCGTAGTTGATTATGGATTTTCAGGACATGGTATCCATGGATTAATATAACTGGATGTTGAACAAGATAATTTATTTTCAAAAAAAAGAAATTAGGAGGATTTGATCAAATATGGGTCGTTTAGATGGAAAAGTCGCTCTTATAACAGGTGCTGCGCAAAGTTTAGGTGCTGAACATGTACGAACATTTGTTAAAGAAGGTGCAAAAGTTGTCATTTCAGATATCCTTGTAGATGAAGGTGAACAATTAGCTAAAGAACTTGGAGATAATGCATTATTTATTAAGCTAGATGTTACAAAGCCAGATGACTGGACAAATGCGTTAGAAAAAACGAAAGAAACATTTGGAACGGTTGATATATTAGTAAATAATGCTGCTTATGCAGGTCCTCAGGCAAAAATTGCTGATATGAAAGATGAAGATTATCTAAAAATTATTGATGTCACTCAAAATTCAGTTTTTTATGGCATGAAAGCTGTAATACCATACATGATTGAGCAAGGCAGAGGTTCAATAATTAATATTGCGTCTATTGCTAGTTTTCGACATGTAGATGCAAATCCAAACATATTCTACACTACAGCAAAACATGCAATTTTAGGATTAACAAAAGGAGCTGCTTTAGAATATGGTGAAAACAATATTCGTGTCAATGCTGTAGCTCCAGGTGTTATATTGACTCCTGCAACAAAGGAATTTCTAAATAAGGAACAATTGGACAGTTTGGCTAGTGAGGTTCCTTTAGGAAAATTGGCCGATTTAGAAGATGTCTCTAAAGCCGTAGTATTCTTGGCTTCTGAAGATGCATCGTATATTTCAGGTGAAACTATAGTTGTTGACGGTGGTAGGTTAGCTCATTAATTATTTATGCAGTGAAAAAGATTCCTATTAATTTTTATTGCTAAATAAAAAAACGTGAATTATTCAATTAAACGAATATACGGGGTATTTAAATAACAACATTTTAAATAAGATAAAAGAGAATGGAACAAAATGCTCTCAGAAGAACCACTCCGCAGCTGAACTTTTCTCAGTAGCAAGGGTGGTTCTTCCATACATCTATAAAAATAAAAGTGAAGCTATTTTGGCACGGCTCAATTGCAGGATTATTCATGCTGCTAAAAGTTCTAGTTCCATTTGCTTTCCTATATTTTAACCATGGAAAGGAGATTTAACCCCCACCCATGTATTCATTCATCCACGATCTCATTAAATATTAAAATATATAGCCAGTATTCTTTGGTAGTCTGATTCCATTATCTCTGGCCCGATTGTTGAACACAAGTTAAACAACAATCTTCAACTAACCTGCCCCGTTAATACAATAACTTCTACAAAAAAAGCGATAATCCTTCTTGGACTATCGCACCCGTTAGTCATACATGTAGCGCAAGACCAGCGCTACACCACAGAGAATGAAAATGTATACCACTGTCTATACTGTTTGTACGGCTGGCGAAGAAGGTCGATGAACTATGGTGCCATAGAGCCCATCCGTTAGTCTGACTCCAACGATCTCGGTGCATCACAGACTGTCGCGCCCTGTATGGGTAGCACTTATGGGAGATTAATCCTTTTTGATTGGTTGCACTAGCCTTGCCTTTACATTCTAACGAGAAGGATGGTTTTATTTTTCAATCCAACACTAAAAATGATACTACCCTTAGAGGCTCAGCCTTTTTTAAAAAGCGTTTTTAGTGGGTCTATTTTGTTATGCTCATTTTTCATTTTTTAAGCTTTTTTATTTTCATGGGAGTTGAAGAAGATAGAGGCGCTTATTCAACAATCGCGCCCTTTAATGGAGTAACATATCAACTACTATTAGCTGGTTTTGTTGATATTTAACGTTATAAGTCTGAATAAAAATAGCATTTTTGAATAAAGAGACTTATCATACAAACATTAATTTTTAATTTGAATCGTACCGAGTGAATATTGAATTGTCTTCATTAGTTCTATTGAAAACTTATAAGGTTCAATAGGAAAATCATCTATTATCCAATCCAAAATTAATCCAGCTAATCCGTATGCAGAGTATCGTTTCAATAAATTTACATCTACTTTTTTCTTATCCGATGTACTTTGAATATCAAATTCCTTTAGGTATAGACTTATGATTGCGTCCGTTATTTTATCACGGAAATCAATCTGAATATTATTTCCAAGTAATAATTGATAACATTCTCCATAATGCATAAAATGATTTAATAAATTCAATGGCTCGTCTACTAATTTTTGTATATTAATCGAAGCTTTATTTATATATGAACTACGATAAGCCTTCACCATTTTTTTAAAAAGAAAATGGATAATCTCATTTAATAAATCATCCTTATTGTTATAGTGAGCATAAAATGTTCCTCGACTACATTCTGCCAATTGAATAATATCCTTTATCGTAATTTGTGCATAATTTTTTTGTTTTAGTAATTCAAAAAAAACGCTATATAAATCTTGTTTTGTTTTTTGAACTCGCTTATCTAGATATGGAAAATCTTCCATTATCTCACCTCTTTTAATTTTCCTGAACACTTTTTAAGGAATTGTCTACTTATTAATTTTTTAATTTGAAATTATTCTAATTCCATTTTACACTTATTTTGAGTTGAAGAACTGAAAGTGATTATAAGGGAGAGTTTTTTATGAGAGCATGGATTTTTAAAGGTACAAATCAACCATTAGAGCTAACTGAAGTAGCGGATCCAATTCCAGCAAAAGGAGAAGTAGTTGTAGACATAAAAGCATCTGGTTTATGTCATTCAGATGTATCAGCGCTTGAAGATCCGGATTGGATTGTTAACTTTCCGAAATTACCAGTAGTACTAGGACATGAAGCGGCTGGGGTCGTTTCTGCAGTTGGTGAAGGGGTAACAAATGTTAAAATTGGAGATCGTGTAGGGATTCCTTCTGGTCCACCTTCTAATATTGGATACTTCCGTCACGGGGCATATGCAGAAAAAATTTCGATACCATCTGATGTAGCTGTGAAAATCCCTGATTCAGTTGACTTCATTAAAGCTGCTGCAGGCACAGATTCTGGTAATGTTGCCCACCATGCTGTTGTTACAGTCGGTCAAATCAAACCAGGTGAAAAAGTGGGTATTATTGGTATTGGCGGTCTTGGACAAATCGGTGCTCGTATTGCTGTCCTAAAAGGGGCAGAGGTATACGCAGCGGAACCAAAACAAGATGCTTGGCCATTAGCTGAATCACTAGGTGTAAAAAAAGTGGTTTCTGATATTAGAGAACTTGCAGATGTCGGCTTAAACTTAATCGTAGACTTTGCTGGTTTTGGTACTACAACAGCAGGTGCTATCGATGTTGTAGCTGAACACGGTCGTGTAGTTCAGGTTGGTATGGGACGCTTACAAGCTGAAATCAATACGAATTCGCTTATATTAAAACATGTACAACTTTTAGGTTCAATGGGTGGCGGTGTTGAAGATTTAGCAGGCGTTTACGAACTAATGGCAACAGGTAAGCTTAACCCAGCTTTATCGACAACTACCTTTGAAGAAATCGACAATGGATTAGAACGACTAAAACGCGGTGAAGTAAAAGGGCGTCTTGTAGCAGACTTACAATAATTCCTTTATTATAAAGCCCTTATTAAGACATAATAACTCTTCGCACTGACCTAAATAAATGAGACAAATAAAAGCACCTTTCGTTGAAAAACGGGTATACAATACCTAAATTCAATACGGAGGTGTTTTTTCTATGGGGACAAGAGTCAGTTATCCAGTTGAAGTGAAATTGAAAGCGATAGAAATGCGATTGGCTAAGGTACCAGTAAAAGAAGTAATGGGAAAATTAAGTATTCGGAACAAAACGCAATTGAAGAGATGGAGATGGATGTATTGGTATCAAATTTCAATCAATATACGAGGTTTCAGTGTTTATCGCTATTCATTTTATTAAAAAAGATTGGTTATTTCGGAAATCGAATCTTCAACTAACCTGCCCCGTTAGCTGAATATCTCTACACCTGAATAATAACATAATATTCAAAACATATTATTTAATTTTTTCAGAAGAAAAAGGCGACCAAATTTAATGATCGCCTTGTTTAACTATCGCACCCTTTAGCTGAATAAAGAATGAGACGCTTCTTCAATGAAGTGACCCCAAGAAGTTAGACAGGTTATTTTATTAGGCAGCTTGATGGGCATGGGTTCGATATTGTATCGGGCTCATGCCCTTTAGTTTTGCCTTAATCCGTTTATTATTATAGTAATCCATATATTTTTTAAGTTCTTGTTTAAAATGATCAATACTCTTAAATTCACTTAAATAAAGAAACTCAGACTTCATAATTCCAAAGAAATTCTCGATTACGGCATTGTCGTAACAGTTGCCCTTACGGGACATGCTTTGTGTAATGCCTTGTTCTTTTAAGGCGTGACGATATTGTTTCATTTGGTAATGCCAGCCTTGATCAGAGTGGATGATTAGGTTCTCATCGCCTGTTAAGCGTTCAAATGACTGGTTTAACATATCTGAAACAAGGGAGTAAGTTGGTCTGGAACCAATGGTATATGTGATGATTTCACCATTAAATAAATCTAGAATTGGAGATAGATAGAGTTTCTCTCCAAATAGTTTAAATTCTGTAATGTCAGTTACCCACTTCTCATTAGGTTTTTCAGCAGTAAAATTACGCTCTAAAATATTCGGGGCTATTTTACCCACTTTTCCTTTATAGGAACGATATTTCTTTATTCTTACGAGAGAAACTAATCCTAATTCCTTCATAATTCGTTGGACTTTCTTATGGTTTACTTGATATCCACGGTTTCTTAGTTCATCACGAATACGTCGATATCCATAACGTCCCTTATGTTCATCATAAATAGATTGAATTAACGTTTTAAGTTCAATATCTGGATCTGGATTTGCAGATTTCTTAATCCAGTAATAAAAAGTACTCCTCTTTATCTCAGCTATATGGAGAAGGATATCTAATGCAAATTCTTTCCTCAGTTCATTAACTACTAACGCTTTTTCTTTAGTTTTGATTTTTCTCTCTCCTGAACTAAGGATTGGAGCTTTTTTAGATATGCATTCTCCGCTCGTAAATACTCTAATTCCGACTGTAAATCCTCAATAGAATCTTTTGTAGGTATAGGTTTCTTTCGTACATTCTGGTCTTCATTTTTCATAGAAGGACGCCCCTTTTTCTTCGCATTTAGGGCATCTGCTCCTTTTGTTTCGTAGGCAACTTTCCATTTTCGAAGTGTTTCAGGAGATGGAATATTAAAAATTGCCGCCGTTTCCCTGATAGACGTCCCTTGTACGTTCATGTAGCTAAGTACGTCTAGTTTATACTCTACAGAGTAGGTTGTATAGTTTTTTCGAAATACATTCTCACCAAAAAGTTCATACTGTTTAATCCACTGGTGAAGGTTACTATGATGTACACCAATAGACCGAGCAATATCTAAACCACTTTCGCCTCCATCTAAATATCGCTTTACTGCTTGTAGTTTTTCTTTAGAAGAAAATTTAACCATAAAAAACTGCACCCCAATTGTTATTTTTGTCTAACAATTGGGGTGCAGTTCACAACAATCGCGCCCTTTTATGGAATAACTAAATTTGTTCTCATTAATAAAACCAATTATTTCATCAAATTACCGGTACTTCGAGATTAAGAAAAAGGCGACAACTATTATTTAGCTGTCGCCCTTTTTATCATCATTCAGATTTTTGACTTTAAATGTTTATATCATCTGCTATCGTGGGTTCTACAATATCCTTTCTTCGATAAACATTTAAAATGAACCCTAAAACAGCAGCGTAAAAGAGGATTGCACTTCCTCCATAACTAATAAACGGCAGGGAAACTTCCATGATGGGCACGATTCCAAAGGCCATCAATATATTCCAAGTAGTAGGAACGGCAAATAATACAGCACCACCGATTACGATTAATCTCCCATAAAGATCTTTTGTTTTAAATGCATTTTTTGAGATTCTTAAAATAAAAATCAGCAGAACCAAACAAAGACCGATTCCGAATGTCCAACCAAGAGAATAGACGAGGAAGGGGAAAGCAAAATCTGTATGTGATTCTGGCAACAATTGAAATTTCAAATCATTATTAAGTCCGTTACCGAACCATCCCGCTTCTGCAAGGACATTCCTAACGACCATATACATATATCCGGCTCCATTTGGATCGGCATTTGGGTTTATAAAAGTAGATAATCTAGTAAGAAAATAACTTTGGTGTGAGGTCGTAGTAATAATCATAATGATGAAGATGATACCAGCCACTAGATTTGATACGACTAGGTTGATAGCTAATTTCTTATGAACACGTGCAAATGTAAACATTCCTAGTAAACAGAAAAAGTAAATGACCCCAACCATAAAGTTTGGCACTATCATGTAGAGCAATATGGGAATCCAAAATAAAACAAGAAGAAATCCTTGTTTTTTCCAACTGCGAAACTCATTTATTTTGTTAAAAATACCGGCCCAAGCCAGGAAAAAGAAAAATAAACTCAATATAGTGCCATCGACCGTTAGGCCTGGAAGTGAAATCCATCTTTTTGCTCCGTTGACCGTATATCCAAATAAATAGAGATATACGTGAATGAACAAGCCGATAGCATAAAAGTGCATCCACCAATTCTTTGATTTTTGATAATTAAAGAATAGAAACCCAATAATCACAAGAGCAGCTAAGGAGTACCAGATAGCTTGTCTCCCCATAATATGGGTGATTGATGATGAAATCCCAGGAATTCCACCAACTAACGGGAGAAAACTGATACTAGTAAAAATAACAAATAAAACAATTAGGATCCAATCCATTTTTGGCTTATGAAGGTGATTTAATTTCTCTCCAATAATAAATGGATTTCCCATTTCTTGAATGGCCTTTTCATCTGAATCTTCTTCAGAAAATCCTCTTTTTTTGTAAGATTGACTTAACTCTTGCAGATGATGAGTAAGCTCTTTTTTTATCCTGTTGTGGGCCTCCGTAGATTTGACTTTGGAAGTGACTTTGCTTAAAAATTCTTCAAATTTGGGAGAACTCATAAAGATGCCTCCGTTATGAAGGGATTAAGGGATAATCCTTGTTTAGTGGTATCTTGTTTATAAGTAGCTAAGTATTTTTTACCTTTGGAGTTTAAAGAATAATATTTCTTGTTATTTATCCAATTTGAAGTAAGCATTTCTTTATTTTCTAATAGATGTAGCAGTGTATAAAGCTGCCCTTCATTTTTTTGGAAAGCACGTTCATTTTTTTGAAAAAGTTGGACGGAAATATTGTAGCCATCCTTTGATTCATGCTGAACAGATTCTAATATAGCTATAATGGTTTCTGTATGAAATTGTGATTGCTGATTCGTACGAATGGCTTCAAGCACGGCATTTTTTCTTTCATTAGAAAAAGAAAAATCCTTGAATATTGATTTTTCCATCGAACTCTTCAGGTTCTTAAATGGATCATTCATCTCCTAAACCTCCTCTATCATCTTGTCTTTTAATAATTCCTTCGCACGCTTTAATCTCGTTTTTAATGTATTTATATTTACTGAAGTAATCTTGCTTATCTCTTTTAAAGACAGTTCTTCATAATAATGTAGAAATACGACTTCTCTGTACTTTAGAGGCAAATTCATGACGGCATTCGTTAAGCTATTTTCTTCACTATGCTTGATAACCTCCTCTTCCACCTGTTTTGACTTAGAAGGGATATGGTCAAATACTTTATTGCTAAGCGTTATTTTGCGATAATGCCAGCTTCTTAAATAGTCCTTGCAATGATTACTCGCAATGCGATATAGCCAAGTTTTTATTGTTGACTGCTGATTAAATTGATTTAATTTTTCATAACACTTTATAAATATCTCTTGTGCCAAATCTTCTGCTATGGTTCGGTTTTTTACATATGTATATACAAGATGCAGGATATCATCGCTGTATTCACGCATTAATTGATCAATGATCTGCTCACGCTCATCCAGCATCATTTCATCTGTCACCGCCAATTGGTTTAGTTCATTCATCTAGTTGTCACCCCCTCATATATATTAGACGAAGCTACCCTTCATTCGGTTTGAAAAAATATATTTTTTTTTTATGACCGTCTGTATTCTAGAGTATAAGTGGAAAAAGGAACAACCTCTTATCAGATTGTTCCAAAATGTTGTAGGTAGGTTAGGTCGCTTTTAAGACTACTTATTCGACTAATAATCCCTTATTTCTCAGAAGGAACTGTAATTACAATAGTTCTAATCAGAATTGCATATTGTTGTAAATCTGCATTTACCGTTACCAAATAGTTTAAGTGTAAACCTCCACAATATCTACTTTGCATAATAATTGTTATTAAACAATATGGCTCCGATTGTTGAATAAGAGCTAAAGACGCTTCTTCAACTAACCTGCCCCGTTAGTACATTAATTTCAACAAAAAAAGGCGTTAATCCTTCTTGAATTAACGCACCCGTTAATAAAATAAGTTAATTATATTCAAAACTACAATCTAATTTCCCAATACTCACGGTCTTCTAACACCAAGTCGTAAGGTTTGTTTATGTCCATCCAGCGAATATTTCGTTTTTTTGAAAAACACCCACATGAAACACATATGAACCTTGCAAGAAACATACTCAATCATTCTCTTTTGGCTGGACGGTCGCTTTAAGCTTTCTTCTCACCAATTGGCGTTCTCTACTTAATTAAAACATATTATATTCCTTAACTGTATCGTTCGTTTAAAAAACACCATCCCTCATTTTTTCTCCAAATAAAAAACAGCGGCGACAATAACCACTGTTTACAAATCGTGCAGTGTTATTGGAATGCCAATATTGTAACGGTGAAATGTTTGAAGCGAAAGATGACCCAAGCGAATAATATCACTTGGGTCAAACATTAAGACGCGTTAACGTTTATGTTGCAAATTACAGAACCAGGAAAGTACAGGTGCCAGGAGCGAGCTCCACATTGTCTGCGTCCTGCATTACTCCTTCCAAAGCAGGGAGTTCGTTGTTCTCACCTAGAACCAGAGGATTTCCGTTCAGATATATCACGGAACTACGCATATCACCATTTCCGGACAGAGTATAGCGGACAGCATTCTTAGGCAGTTCCACAGTGGTAGTCTCGGTCAGGGAGTTGTTGATAACGAGATAGACGCAGCCATCCTTGTCGTCCTTGCGAGAGTGGCAGTAGACATGAGCACCTTCAGCATGGGGGATCCCAGAGTCATAGACAGTAATACCCATCAGCCTGTTCCACAGCAATACAGCAAAGTAATTGGGACGAGGGTTGAAGGAACCGTGCTGCAGGAATCCATAGTCGGAAGACGCCAGCGTATTATGGAAGATAATACCGTCAGTGACGGTGGCAAAGTCGCCCAGCTCGTTCAGGGTCCGCAGTACATCCAGATAAGTAGGAGCCCAGGTACTTCCCCCGCCGCCAGCATCGCCACTTTCAGTAACCCACATCTGACTGCCAGGGCAGTATTTGTCCCGCATGGTTGAATAGACTCTGGCACATCGACCCGCCATTGCCAGATAGGCATCGGTGTGAGCTTCTTCACTCTTCCAGTGGGCATCAGGCATAATGGAGGCAAGACGCTCGGAAATGCCGTTATAGTAGTGATAGCTAAATACATCCAGCGGCACCTCATAGCTCTGCATCAACTCAGCCGTGCTAACGGTGGGAGAGGCATCCGCGATACCGCCACCGCCCTTGGCATCGTCAGGACCCATTCGCATGGCGTCGCTATCGGTGGTGGAGGGACCGACGATCAGGCAGTCGGGATAGTTCTCCTTCACCCAGGCGTTGCAGATCTCCTGATCCCGGGCAAAGTCAGCAGCAGTATATCCCTCAGGCACGCCGCTGATGGACAAGAGGTTGGGCTCATTCATAAACTCTATTGCGTTGATGGGTACACCGTACTCCGAACTCAGATCGAACAGCAGCTTTGCCTGATCGGGAGTCCAAGGCTCGTCGGCTGCATGAATGCCGGGACAATTGGCAAAGGAAACCAGGAGCTTTGCATCCACTGCTTTAACAAAGTCTAGCAACTTCAGCCACTGATCCTTCTGCAGCACATTCTGGAAGCCTTCGGGTATCACACCGGGTGCGTACTTGCCTTCAAAGTTATAGTAGGTTTTGTTCGCCCAGGTGCCCGAAACACGTATCCAGACAGGACCCAAGGCTTTAGCCAGTACCAGCAGATTTTCGCTGGTCAAATCAATGGGGTCATACCATTGCATGAGCTTCGGTAGTTCGGACATATCCTTGATTGGAGGAAAAGTTTCAGTTCCTGCAATCTGAGCAGGGGTGTAGGGCTTCCAAAAGGTACCGCCTGTAACCTCAGTCATCTCAATATTGTAGGACATGAGACGAGAATCCACGGTTCTAAGCTGCTTCAATGAGCTGTTATCCAGCTTGATAAATTGTGTCATTTGAATCTAATCTCCTTTTCTAGTTTTCTAGTATATTATAAAGTGTTTAGATAAATACCATAAATTACTGATGATACCACTAAGGATGTCACTATAATATAAACAATTCATTTTATGCTCTTTTTAGCCTTCATTTTCTTAAATCTTTTATATAAATACCAGTATTACTTATCTCCTTACTCTAACAGCATGCCTTTCAAACTTACCTCTTTTCCTAAAGTGGTTGCGTAATAATTGTTACCGTTATGTTCAATAATTTTATATAACCAATACGGTTTTTCCTAAGACTCAGGTAAGCAGAGATTTATTCTTCTAGCCTGAGTCTTATTATCCATTCATGTGGTTTCATAAAGGAGAAAGAAATGTATTACTGCTTAGAAGCAGATTAACCAGCAGATTTCCTTTCCGCAATCTGTGTGCGAATTTCAGGCGTGATGTTCCATACGAACTTGAACGCAACCCAGCAGCCAATCAGGAAGATAGCGGGAACCAAGATACTTAAAATCTTGATACCGGTTAGGGTGCTAGTAGCCTGTGCAAGACCAGTTTCCGCGGCAACGGAGTCGTAGCCAATCCAGCCCAACATCAGAACAGCAATAGAGCTGCCAATGGTGGTACCTATACGGCGGACCATGTTGAATGTGCCGTACATGGAGCCTTCGGTGCGCTTGCCGGTGACCACCTCGTTGTAGTCAATGGATTCACTTAGCAATCCCCACTGCATGAAGGTGGAAACGCCAGCGGTGCAATAAGCTACAGTTGACAAAATCAAATGGGTCCAGGCATTCACATCGGTAAACAGATGCATAGCGAACAGCATCACAAACAGAGAACCGGACAGCACCAGTGCATAGCGGATCAGATTGGTCAGGCCCAGCATCTTAGCCAGTTTAGGAGAAATAGCTAAGATAATCACGTTCAAGACAATGGAAATGAGACTGATATAGCTCATCAGGCCGATAATTGATGTGTAGTGAACCAATCAGTTCCTCATCAGAATATAAATATTGTTGTTTAAAATAAGAAGGCTACTAAAACATTCACAGCTTTACTAGGACGCTCGTTCTTCATAAATTGGAATAAAAATTAATTAATAAAAATTTTCAGCCTGACTTTTACGAAGCGTTTCCAAAACGTAGTTAGGAAATTTCTGGTCCCGATTTAAAAATTATGGCTTATTTTAAAAATGGCACACCTACGAAACTACTTTTTTATTGCTAATCATGTACATGTACTAGTATATTAACTAACAATGAACACATAGTAAATTGCGAATATCGGGAATCTCAGATTGTAAATCTCGCAATCCATTGTTATTATTATTGTACATCCAAATGATAGTAAGGTAGGAATTTTAATGAAATCCAAATCATTCAAACAAACTTTTGAAGGGACGCAAAGACCTCCTCTAACAACATACCCAAACAGCGATCTTAATCACATCGAATTCGCTGAGCTTATCCAGAACGTAGAATCATTATCTTGGATTGTAAGCGTCCATCAAGAAATAAGCCAATCTAATGCGACCGCACATTTGCATAGCCATTCGTATTATGAGCTTATATGCGGACTTAACAATGACGTAGAATACCTGGTCGGTGCCGACCGTTATCAACAGCAGAAAGGTGATCTGATCTGGATTGAACCAGGTATCAGCCATAAGCCAATACTACCGAAGAGTTTGGAGGAATCATATCACTGGGATGTTTTAAGGTTTAGTCCAGAGTTTGTGGAGGCACTTATAGAGATAGCTCCGGATTGGTATAAAGGAGAACAGCAAAATTACAAGCTTATTCGTACTGCTGGAACCAGATGGAGGTTCTTACCAGCTCTGCTGCGCAGCACAGCTGAAGAGTTCGAAAAGAAGGAATTCGGCTGGGATCTGATTGTCATGGGAAATGCTTTGACGATTCTGGCACATTTGCGACGTGCCGTTATCGATGAAACAGCTAAAATCCAAAAGGTGGAAAAACCGGAACTTTTGGATATGGCTTTAGGCTATATCGAGGAAAACTTGGTTGGCAAGATTACGCTATCAGGGATTGCGCAAAATTTCTATGTCAGTGAAAGTACCATCAGTCATCTTTTTCAGCAAAAATTGGGCATCAGCTTCTATCGTTATGTGATGCAGCGACGGCTCAACACAGCGGAAAATCTAATCCTCAAAGGGAAATCCATGGAGTGGATATCTGAGCAGGTGGGTTTTACCGATTATTCTTCTTTCTATCGGGCCTTCAAAAAGGAATACGGTATGTCACCCAGTCAATACCGCAGGCTTCAGGGAAAACCCAAGGTTATGGATCTGAAAGTATAGAATTGAATCAATCAAAATGTCAAAAAGCATCCTGAAATGATTCAGGATGCATTTTCTCAATTTACAGAATCAGGAAAGTGAAGGTGACGGGAGCAAGCTCTACGTTGCCTGCACCCTGCATTACCGTTCAGATACATAACGGAACTGCCCTGCATAAACCAAACAGCAAGGCGAAACCCCATATGTAATAAAGCTAGAGCTTCCTTTTGAGTCCCATATCCTTCATGCGTTGCTTTGTTTCCAATTTTTCTTATGGTATCAAGAAATCTTAGCGAACTTAGGCTAAACGGCAGAACTTATATTCATTACAACCACTCCTTACATAATTTCACTTTCTATTATTAATCTCTTTTTATATTTATAGATATTCGATGTCCCTTCTTCAATTAAACTGCCCCTTTAGCTTAATAACATATTTTTATTTTAACATTAAATTCCACTTTCTCATTTAGAACATCCTAAATTATTAAAATAATTATTTTATTCAATGGTAGGAGATGATTATTATAAATCTATTTAGGGAGTGATTTGATTTGCTGTTGTCAGAAGCTGCGAAATCTTATGAAGCAGATAAGAGAATAGAGGGGTTTTCCCCACAAACTTTAAACACTTATAGACTTCAAGCGAAGTTATTAGTTAACTATTTCGGTAACACCAAAATGAATGACATTACAATCCAGCATCTAAAGCAATATTTAGCTGAATCAAGCAATGAATTGAAACCGTCAAGTTTGTCTCATCGAATAAGATTTATCCGATCTTTATTTCGCTGGTCACACGAAGAAGGGATAATTGATAGTAATCCTGCTAGTAAAATAAAGGAACCAAAAGTTGGGAAACGTATCCCAAAATTCCTAACAGAAAGAGAAATTGAGCATTTACGAGATGCTTGTTTTACTCCAATGGAGAAAGCCTTATTCGAATTTATGTTTTCAACAGGGTGACGTATTGGAGAAATTGTGACACTTGACCGAAATAGCATTAATTGGGGAAGTCAATCCGCGATTGTTCGAGGCAAAGGTGATAAAGAAAGAGAGGTATATTTCAATATCCGAAGTGATATATGGCTGAAGAAATACTTAAATAGTAGGAAGGACAATGATTCAGCTATATTTGTTACAGAACGTTCTTCACATAGAATGAGCATTGCTCAAATGAGATATATAATTAGACGTATTTCAGATAGAGCTGGAATTAATAAAACCATTCATCCTCATCAATTAAGGCACAGTTACGCTACTCATCTCTTGAATAACGGTGCTCCCCTTGAAGTTATCCAAAGTCTTCTAGGACACAAGAAAAGCGAAACAACCCGAATTTATGCTCAATTAAGTGGAAGACTGCGGCAAGAGTCTTATAGAAAATATTTTTAGATTGTTACAGAGCAACGATAATAATTTACGTTGCTCTTTTTAATTATTGTACCATTTAGTTTAAGAATAATATTTCACAATCTTACTTATATAATGAAGAAAAATCAAGTTCTAATCGGCATCCACCGTTGTTCGTATCTTTACACTTTTAAAGTAAAAATATTAGCTAGCGTTAAATCATCATAAGAATCCTCAAATGATACTATTAGTACAATAGTACAATCAATCTATAGTTTAAAACATTTTTATTATCAACCCACTTTTTCTTGAAGAAGGAGTACTAGGATTATAAGAAAGGTAAAATACTTTTAACAGAAATTTAGCTAGTTATTAGTGTAACTTTTCTGTTTAATTTGAATTGCCCCGAGTGAAAATTTAAATATCTTTATCAACTCTTTAGAGAACTCTTCAGGTTTAATAGGAAAATCAGCATTAATCCAATCCAAGATCAATCCGATTAATCCGTATCCATAATATTTATTTAATAAATTCTTATCTATATTACCATCAGGTGGGTGTTTCATATCGAAATCTTCTAAATATAAATTAACAAACATATTTGTTAATTTTTGGTGAAAGTCTATCTGAATATTTTCTCCCAAAAGGATTTTGTAATATTTACCATATTGTTTAAAGTGTCTAAGAATAAAAATAGGCTCGTTCCCTAATGTTTGAACATTGATTGAACGCTCATTAATATAGGAACTTCTCTGTGCCTTACTAGCCTCCTCAAAAAGAGAATGAATGATTTCATTTAATAAATCATCTTTCTCCTTATAATGATTATAGAACGTACCTCTACTATATCCTGCATAGTCTATAATATCCTTAATAGTAATTTGTTCGTACTTTTTTTCTTTTAGTAATTCAAATAATGCATTATAAAAATCTCGCTTTGTTCGTTTTACTCTATTATCTAAGAACTGAAATTCAACCATCATTTTCCCTCACAATTTTTTTATACATTTTAAGAAGTCTTGTCCAAAAGTGAACATTTTATAATATTTTATACATCGCTATTATTATACTATTTTATTATACTGAAATTGTAATCGAACGCTGAATCAAAATGTAAATGTTTTCAGTAATCCAATTAGGGAGGTCATTAAATGAAAAGATTAGAAGGAAAGGTTGCAATCGTTACTGGAGCTGGTGGTGGTCAAGGAGCTGCTGAAGCTACTATATTTGCACAAGAAGGAGCAAAAGTTATTGCTACTGATTTGGCATTTGAAAATGTACAGAATGTTGTAAACAAAATTAATGAAGAGAATCCTGGAAGTGCAATCGCTCTTAAACATGATGTATCTTCTGAAGAACAATGGAAAACAGTAGTAGAAGAAGCGGTTGGAAAATTTGAGAAGATTGATATATTAGTTAATAATGCTGGTATTCTTGCGACTAAACCTTATCAAGAAACGAATATTGACTATTGGAATTTTGGTATGAATATTAATGCTTGGAGCCAATTTGTTGGTATGAAAATTGTTGCTCCATATATCAAAGAAGCTGGTGGTGGATCAATTGTAAACATTGGCTCTATGGCTAGTATAGATAACTCTGGCGGTTTCAATGTATATACCGCAAGTAAAGGTGCAGTAGAAGCACTAACTCGTTCAGCTGCTGTACAATTTGGACCTGATAATATCCGTGTAAATTCTATTCATCCAGGTGCGATTGCTACCAAAATGTTAACTGATACAATCTCAACTGATGAAGCAATGCAAGGTGTTATTGGTATGATTCCTCTTGGTAGAGTCGGAGACCCTATTGATGTTGCCAAACTTGCTTTATTCCTAGCAAGTGATGATTCAGACTATATTTCTGGTACTGCGAACATCATTGACGGAGCTATGAGATTATAATAAAAGATATACTCAAAGCTGCAAACAAAATTTGCAGCTTTTATATTTCGATTTTAAAGTTATCTTCATCAGTATCTTCATATTTTATATGCTATTTTAAGCTATATAATGGTATCCAGTTCCTCAACTAACCTGCCCCGTTACTTTAAGTACAATATTTCACAAAGTTATTTTACCATATATTATTAATCTTTAAAAAACTTAACTTTACCCTTGCCATTATAATATAAAAAGCCGTCTAAATTTAGACGACTTTTATTTGCCATTTTAACGGTCAAATTTAATGTCATTTGAGGTATATTTTTTGAAAATGCACCTCAAAACGGAACCCTTTGGTTTAACACAATGGCTTCTTTTTTCTTATCTGCGTTCTTATAGCTTCCTTTTCTTCTTTAGTTATTAGTTGGACTACTTCAGCATGATTGATATGCTTTTCTAAATCATGTAAACCTTCATAATCATTGAAGTCGCAAAAGTAACTAAGTTTGTGTCGAAACATAGTACTATATCCACCGAATAGAGCGTTTTAATATTAATTTAGAAAATATCCATAATATTAATATAGCCTAGTCGATTCCTAATGGATGGATAGCTAGGCTATGATATTTTATTTCTTTGTTACTATAATCCGACTTGGTCAACAGCATAAGTTGCGTCTGCTTCACTATGACCTTCGAATATTAATTGTTCAATCAATCCGCTTCTTGAGAAGGCTGAGTAATCAAGATAACTTTGAGCTTGTAACACTGCTTGTTCTCTCCAATCAACCACAATGTTTTCAACTGCAAACGTTGCTTCTTCAGTAGGGTATCCTTCAAACTCTAATTGTTCAATCAAACCAGACTTAGAGAAGGCTGTATAATCTAGGTAACTTTCAGCTTGACGGATTGCGTTCTGTTGTGAAAGGGACATTTCTGGTTCTTTCTTCGCTTCTTCCTCTGCTTTAGCCTTCGCTTCCGCTTCTGCTTTTGCTTCTTCTTCAGCTTTTGCTTTTTCTTCTGCTTCCTTCGCCTCTGCTTCTTCCTGTGCTTTAGCTTCTGCTTCTGCCTTTTCTTCTGCTTCCTTAGCTTCTGCTTCTTCCTGTGCTTTAGCTTCTGCTTCTGCTTTTTCTTCATCTTCTATTTTAGCCTGTTCTTCTGCTTTTTCTTTAGCTTTTGTATCTTCATCTTCCTGCTCTGATTCTGCTTTCACTTCTGTATCGGCTTTATCTGCTTCCGCTTGATTATCTTCAGCAGGTGGCGCCACAATTCCAACGATGATAAACAACACAAATCCTATTCCTAATTTGATTAATCCTTTTTTACGTTTAGCCTTTTGAAATACTTGAACCAATCCCCATACTAATAATACCAATCCTATAAACCCTAAAAATCCTGCCATTTTGTTAATCTCCTTTTATATTAATTTATTCTTTGCTCTGATACGATATACCTATTATATCGGACCAGAATGTCATTTTAAGAATAGCTATGATTGCATTTACAATAATTACCATGTTCCTAAAAATGTTGTGAACACACTTCTAACTAAAATGAAATTTCCTGTAAAGGTCCGTGGGGACAGGTGCACTACAGTTCATCGTCCCATAGTTAACCTAAAAACTAATTGGGTCAAGGAACCTGTCTCCAAGGACCACTCCTGCCAACATCATGATAATAAAAGTAAATCTTTTCATTACGATAACCACTCCCTATATAAATGATTTCTACATAGAGGATTATAGTACAGAAGAAAACAGACACCCTTATCATTTTTATTAGGGTGTCTGTTAATTGTTATATATATTGTACATTTTCTCACTTTCTTCTTTCATCATTTGCACGAGTTCGGGTGGATCAATTACTTTTGCATCACTTCCCCATGTCAGCAGCCACTTAACCAAGCCATCACTGATAATTGCTTTTGTCCTTAAAATAAACGCATTAGCTCCATCTTCCTCAATGTAAACATCTTCTCCAAATCGATCAATCATCACATTGATAAGACTATTATTCATTCTAACCTTCAAATCTTTTTCAGCACCAGAATACATATGAAATAGGCGATTCATATACTCAGAAGTGTCAAAATGCTCATCCACTTTGAAAGGTTGATCAGTCATATTTACATCAACCATGCGGTCAACACGTAAATGTACCATATCCTCTTTTCCAACGTACTTACCAATCAAGTAATAATAGTCATTATTCCACACGAGTGCATAGGGGTGAAGCTCTCTTGTCAAACCATTATGACTTAATGTGAATTCCTTTTGAACATTATATCTTCCATACTTGAATTGAATTATTTTTTTCTCATGAATGGCATTATGTAATGTAAAGATTGTATATTTTACTCTATTTGCTCCGCTTATTGCATAATCCTCAAGATATATTTGATTCTGTAAATTATTTGCTAACGACAAGCTTGTCAGTCTTTTAATTTTTTCCAGAATTTTTTCCTTATCCTTCTTTGTTATGAATCTAGCAGATGAAATGGCGTCCATTAGCAAACGAAGTTCCTGTATTTCTATTAGCCGGTTTTTATAACTATAATATTTAGGTAAACCATTTCGTTCATTATTTATAATGATATCTACATACTTAGAATCGGACAGCTCTTTTAAATCGTTCGAAATCGCTACTTTTGAAAATTCTACTTCATCAATGAATTCTTCATGCAGATAATCGATAATCTCTTGTAATGTTAATTCATTTTCTTCATCACTGTATTTTTTCAGTACATTGATAATTCCAAGGATTCTTTCGGATTTCTTGATTGATTTCATGGAATACCTCCATATAAATATTAATACCTAATTTTACTTTCTGCAGTGGTAAAACAGTGTATTAATTATATTCTAACATATCCTTAATCAAGTATATTTGCAATATAAGTCCACGGGGATAAGTCCACGGGGACAGGTTCATCATCCCATAGTTTACATAAAAACAATTAGGAACAAGCAACCTGTCCCTTGTCCCGCTCCATTCAATGAATATATGTTATTTACTTTAGCATCAATACTTGCCGCGTCATATGGCCTATTGATAGACTAGAATTCCGGCGTCAGTTAAAATTAATTTCCGTGTAGACCGCTCAAATAAATCTACTTTAAGTTTTGTCTCTAAATTTTTAATTGATCGACTCAAAGTAGGTTGAGAAACAAATATTTTTTTTTGCTGCTTTCGTGAAGCTACCATCATTAACTACTGCTGTAAAATGCGTAATTCACTTAACTCCATCATCACGATTTCCTCCTAAAAACATGATACGTCGTGAAAAAATACTTTTATCATAGAGCCAAGATGTACACTCTAACTTTATTACCTATAAAAATTACGTTACTTATTCACACTATGAATATAACAAATTTAAATATTCATTTAACTTATCAGTAATCCTAATGTAAAATAATTGTGATAAAGTTAGAATATTATAAATAGAGGGAAAGGAGTTACTATAAGAAATAATGAAGCAAGTATTGTAAGCGCGGTCATAACTCCGTTTTAGGGAGAGCGCAAAGTTAATAAAGTAGGAATTAATAAAGATCAGATTGATGAAGTTCGGTTATGTACAAGAGGACTTGGTCATAATCCAGCGAGACGAGTGCTATCAATACAGGGATACATGGAGATATACCAGCAGTTGTTGTTCCAGCTTAAAAGCAGTACATCAAACCTCAAGCAATTAGTCAGGTGAATCGGTCATTATATTAATATTAATTGGATAATAAGTAGAAAGGTGTGTGCTTATATTGGGACCAGAGAATAAAAATGGAAAACAAGAAGAACAATCAGGTCGTCTGGAACGTATGGGTATTTCGTTAGCTAATTGGAGTGAGAAGTGGTTTCCAGATGCATATGTTTTTGCTGCGATGGCAGTTGTTATTATTGCAATCATTGCTTTATTAATGGGAAGGACACCTGTCGAAGTTGGTGTTGATTTTGGAACGCACTATTGGGATTTGATTCCTTTTACAATGCAGATGGCCTTTATTATTATTACAGGTTATGTCGTAGCTACTTCAAAACCTGTACATAAGCTAATTGAAAAAATTGCTGACATTCCGAAATCACCGAAGATAGCCATTGCTTTTGTAGCTTTCTTCGCCTTAATTACATCCCTCATTAGTTGGGGATTTAGCTTGGTATTCAGTGGAATCTTAATTAAGGAAATTAGTAATCGGGTAAAAGGCGTCGACTATCGAGCCATGGCTGCAGCAGGATTTCTAGGTCTCGGGGCCATTTGGGCATTAGGACTTTCCTCATCAGCAGCATTATTAATGGCAACGAAAGCTTCCATTCCTCCCGAATTGTATGAAATTAGTGGTACGATTCCTATGTCGGACACGATTTTCACTTGGCAAAACTTAGTCATGATTGTCGTTCTGACCGTCTTGTCAATTTGGATTGCCTATGTTTCCGCACCTAATAAAGACAAGGCAAAGACTGCAGAAATGGCTGGCCTTGATTATAGCCGAAAAGAAACCCCTGAAAAGAAGAAGGGTGACAGGCCAGGAGAATGGTTTGAATATAGCCCCATATTAACTATTTTATTAGTTGCTCTTGGTTTTATTTATATCGGCAATACCATAGCGGATTTAGGACCAATCGCAGCACTAAATCTTAATAATTATAACTTTATCCTTTTAATGATTGGGTTACTTTTGCACTGGACACCGAGGAACTTTTTGAACTCTGTCTCTAACTCGGTACCTGCAATTAGTGGCGTACTTATACAATTCCCCTTATATGCAGGGATTTTTGGAATTTTAATGAATTCAGGACTTAATGATGTATTAGTAAAATTCTTTCTTTCCATTTCGACTGAAAATACTTTTCCACTCATTTCAGGAATCTATTCAGCTGTTCTAGGACTCTTTCTACCTTCAGGTGGGGGGAAATGGATTGTTGAGGCACCCTACTTACTCGAAGCTGCGAAAGAGTTAAATGTTAACATGGCTTGGATCGTGCAAGTATATAATGCGACAGAAGCACTTCCAAACATGATCAACCCATTCTTTATGTTACCGTTACTCGGTGTATTGGGGATCAAGGCAAAAGACCTTGCTGGCTATTCTATTTTACAGTTGATTTTTCATGTTCCGGTTGTACTTTTCTTAGTTTGGATTTTAGCAAAAACAATGCCATATGTTCCTCCTATCTTTCAGTAATTTATTTTAACACCTCGACTCGGTTTTATACTAGTCGAGGTGTTTCACTTTAAGATAAATGGTAACATCGTGTAAGAACTTTTTAAGAAAATTAGGGTTAGTCCTGGATAGGTTCAGGTAGATCAATTACTTTTGCATCACTTCCCCATGTTAGCAGCCACTTAACCAAGCTATCACTGATAATTAATTTTGTCCTTAAAATAAACGCATCCGCCCCATCTTCCTCAATGTAAACATCTTCGCCAAACGATCAATCATCACATTGATACCAATCGTAAGGGTTGAAGCTAATTAGAGAAATATATCTATTTTTCCAATCCAGCAATTCCGAATCCACCTGGACCAGCGTGGGTAGAGATCATCGCACCGGCTTGCATCCATTTGATATTTTCAAATCCATATTCTTTTGCGATATTGGTCATTCTCACCTTGATGCTTTCATCAAGGCCGATGGAGTATAATAAATAAATATATTTTTTATTTATATCGTATTGATTTAAATAATCATGCATTAGTTTTTCTGAAACCGAGCCCATGTTCCCGCGATATTTTTTGGTAGATACAAGTTTTCCATCTATTAATTCAATACGAGGCTTGATTTTTAACAGTGCACCTCCTAGGTAAGCAAGATTACTGACCCTTCCACCCGCTTTTAAGAATTCTAAACTACCTGGAACAAAAGCTAGCCTGGATTTCGGAACGATGAATTCAATTTTTTCTACTAAGTATTTAGGTTCTATCATAGGTTCTTTTTCCAATAAGTCTACTGCAAACATCACAATTGCAGCTAATCCTCCTGTTACGTTTAACGCGTCAATTAGGTAAATATCATTCAACTCTTCCGTTGCAATCATTGCATTTTGAAAAGAAGAAGATGCCTTAGATGTATATCCAATATGTATAATGACACAACCCGGATAGTTCGCTTTAATCTCCTTGAAGAACTGCTCATATTCATGGACATTAGTTGCGGTTGTAGAAGGAATCTTTTTCGTTCGCTCATGGTATTCATATATATCTTCAACCGGCAATGAACCGTCTAAATAATCTTTTCCATCCATAATTACATGCATCGGCACCACTTGAACCGCATGTTTCTCAGCCATCTCAAGTGGTAAATCTGCTCCGCTCTCTGTTGTTATAATAATTCTACTCATCTATCTAACCCCTTTCGTTTCCGCTTTACGGATCATAACTGATTCTTGAATATCTAATCTAACTATATATCAATATTAGAAATTTATCAGAATTTTTTATATATAATTTATAAAATTATTCATTTACAACAAAACAAAAAGGACACCTTCCTGTTATATGTTAAAGGAAAGCACCCGAATGTTATTTACCCGTTATTATAATAAAAATAATTTTCAATGTAGTTTTTGGTTAGGACTAAAAGCTATCGAATTACAAAGTTCGGCTGGCAAACGAATTTTCAACCATTTCTCTCACTCCAGTGAAATGAATTAATCAATATTGTCCCTGTACCGATCAATAATACCGAAGTAATTATCTAAAAATTCATTAGCATTCGTGCCTGCAATATCTAAGTAGATATTTGCAATATCTCCCTTAATCGAAATATGAGAATTGAATATCTGTCCTTTAAATTCCTGATGGACACTAGAATCAATGATTTGCTCTTCATTCAAATACTTTATTGCTGCATTCAAGTTACCATTTTCGCGATCCGCTAGCTCTTTTTGCATACTATTCCAATCAAGAACTTGATCACGAATAGTATTGGATAATTTAGCTATTGTCTCTCTAGCATCATTACTCCATTCTGCCCAGACTTTCGCCATGTCAACTGTCTGCTCGAATTCAGATACAAGATCTGCTTGGTTCGCTGCATTGATATAACGTCCATCAGATGCCTCAGCCATTTCCTTTAATTGCTCCAACCCTTCATTATCCACTTGGTAGCCAATGATATTTATAACAGGGTCAATTTGGGATTCAGCAAGGGATTGGATGGTTTTTACGGGATCACCTTCACATGTTTCCACCCCATCACTTACGATATAGATAATATTTGTATTTTCTTCCCCATTATAATCCTTCAATTTTCCTTCCACTACTTCGATAGCTTTAGCCATCGGTGTCCATCCTGCCGGCTCAAATTGATTTAACGCTTTAGAAAATTTGTCACTATTGTATGTAGAAAGCGGATAAACTTCTTCTATGTTAGAACAGGATTTTTCTTTATCAGCATTACTTCCAGTTCCAATATGTCCATAAACATCAAGGGAAATAGTTGCTTCTTCCGGAAGATTTTCTACAAATTGCTGAATCGCTTCCTTTGCAAGATCCATTCTTGTTCTTTCCCCTTCATAGTTTCCCATACTGCCACTTGAGTCTAATAAAATAGCAATATTGTAGGTTTCTTTTCTCTCAAGTACTGCAATTCCCTCATTATCTACAGCAGTCGGGTCACTGAATTGCATGGATTCCCACTGATCAATTGGTACATTTACAGGACTAAAATCTTCTTTAAATAATGTCCAAAGATACCGTTCCCAATGTTCAACTTCTTCCTCGGTGCTTTCACTGGTTAATGTTGGAAACGAATCCAGCACTTCGATAATTTCCGGCTGATTAATAAACTCTACTCCAGCCAATTGTCCAGTTAATGGATAGTCTACTGCTTCTGCAAATGAAGTGGGTATCGGTGGCAAATTCTCAACAGTATCTTCATCGATAACCTCCTCTTTTGTCTCTTTTTGTGATTCCTCTTCCTTTTCTTCTGTGTCTTCTGCCTCTGCCTCAACTGTTACTGGTTCCGTTTCTTCTTGCTCGTTCTCATGAGAATCCTCAGCACCTGTCGAATTTTCGGAAGCGTTCTCATCACAAGCAAAAAGGATAAACAAAAGAAAAACGAGCCCTAAAACCAATCGCATCTTAACCATGATTTCATCCCTACTTCCCCCAATTTTTTCACGTATATATTAACACATATACTACATAAAAGAAGATGAAAGGAGAAAAATAGCACTTTAATCCTAAGTTGAATTTAGAGGATATAAGATTATTAACGGGACAACAGATATTAGTTTCAGTCCTCCAATGTGCTAAAGTGTTAGCGTGTGTCCTTTTGTACTCAATACTTTCTTTATCAATAAGAAGATTCGTTTAATACGCCTTAAACCCTAACTTTAATATTTCTCTTTTCCATTATTAAGAATCCGCTTACAATACAAGTTAGAATGAAGAATAAAAAATACTAGGAGCAGCTGGACTGAAAGTGAAAAGTTTCCTAGAGTTTTTTCCGATATAAAGCAAGGTAAAATCTGGGAATTTAAATACTTCAATGTTCTAAATATGATTGGACAAGGGGGAGACTGTCCCCCTTGTCCTTAGTTAAGCTTCATTATAAGAGACTCGCCAATATAAGTTTTTTGTTTTATTGATTTTTGTCAGACACTCAACCCTTGGTGTATCCGAAATGCTGGTACAATCGTGTCCGAAATAATTTCTTTCCCTTTTTCTCGAATGAAATCGAGTTTATAATAGGCTTCAAATCGTTGACTGATTTCTGTTTTGACCAATTCAGGCGGCGTAACGATGATAAATTGGAACTTCAGTTTTTCTGCAACAGCGAAGATTGGATCAAGAACATGAGCAGATGCGGCTTGACCGAATGGATTGTCCACAACTAATGGCACCCAACTTTGATCTGTTTCATTTTTCACTGATAGTAACATCATCATCATTACCATGCGAGCAGATAGCTTTTGTCCGCCGCTTCCATCCGATTTAGTCTTTGAACCTTGATTAATTGTTTGCCATGTAGAATAATGCTCCCGTTGTGGTTTTCCGTACATAAACGCATTATCCGTTCGCATGTTATAGACAAGAAGCTCTGGATAACGATTTCTGAGTGACACAAATAAGATCTTCTCATCGCTAACGAGTTGTTTGATTTCTTGATCTAGTGCGTGATTATTATCGTCAATTAAATCAAATTGCTTCGTGATTTGATTTATGCTTGAGACGAAATGCTGTCTTAACAAGGCTTCGATCTCTTCGGCCTTCTTCGGTAATATATCCTCTTTAAGCTGGACAAGTGGGAATGTGCCTCGTTCATTTTTCAACTTCATTTTCGCAATCATTGAACGAACCGCTTCGGAAATACTCATCACTTTCATGCTAGCACGACTAGCCCAGAAATTTTGTGCCTTTTCCGCTCTTTCCTTGTCCCGTTCTAATTGTTCCAACCCACTTTGTGAGAAGCGCTTCATATTTTTCACGACGCTTTGAATGTGGTCATAATGTCTTGTATCCATATGATCCAATGTGGTCAACACTTCATTTTTAAAACGAATTTCCCAATCTTTTCCTTCGATAGTCAGTTTTAAATTTCTTAGTGATTGTTCAATCTTCGCATGCTTTTCTTGGCCTTCTTCCTCTAAGGCTTGATGCTGCTCACACCAGTTAAGAATACAGGACTTTCCTTGACTCTTAATTTTTTCTACATCTTCTTCCGTGAAGGCAGCCGCTTCTTCCTTCAAGATAACCGAGAGCGTCAACATATCGCCCTCATAACCGGTAATATTCGCAACTGATTCCTTCTGGCGTTTCTCCGTATCCTTAATATCTGCCTTCGTTTTCTTCGTTTGGTCATTAATTTCAACAGCTTTCAGTTCCAAGTCCAAGTTTTCCCAGGCTTCAGGCTGTTTTTCATACTTCGCTAGCTTTTTCTCAGACTTGTCTCGCTGAACAATCGCGTGTTGAACCGACGTTTCCGCGACAGTGACTGCCGTTCCTTGTTCCCGTTCTTCTTTTTCTGCTGCCTTCAAATCCTTGTTTGCAGTCTGCAGCATATTTTCTAAAATAGAGATCGGTTCGTCCGGAACTGGAGCGTCCTTCCACTTCTCGTTTTGCACGTTCAATTTCTTCTCAAGTTTCTTTTGTTGCTTCTGTTCGCCTGCCTTTTCGGTCTGCTTGATGAGTAGTTCTTGTGCTTGTTCTTCTTTTGATTTTTGCAAGTTTCTTAACTCATCGATACTACCCATGATTTCTTCTAAAATATGTGGCGATAATGATGGTACCTCTTCCGATAATTCACCTGTTTTATCATTTGGAAAAGCAGCTTCTTCATTAAAGAAGGCAATCTTCTTTATTGATTGCTCAACCTGCAGCTTCCATTCTACATATGTTTGATTCCACTTGCTTTGCAGCTCAACGAATTCATCGTGCGCTTGGCTAATCTCTTCCCCGGCCTTAAGGCTAGCTTCCTTTAGTTTTTCCTTCTCCAGTTTTACCCGTTTATTTTCTTGATAGAGCTCCTTCTCATTTGTAAACTCTTCTAATCGATTGATATTAGAAGACAACTTTTCAATTTTTCGTTGGCTTTTTTCCAACTCTTCTTTCAGCTGCAGTTGGATTTCTTTTTCATTTACTTGCTTGGTGATAATCTCTTGCAATTGGGTTTGCTTTGAAAGCAGGGCATTCCGCTCCGCATCCAATGTCTTTTCAATATCACTCGAAAGCTCACCCGAGATAAAGCGATCGATTTCTTTTAAAATGCGACGATAGGCTTTTTCCGTTTTTTCCAATTCGTTTAGCGTATTTTTCTTCTCTTCAATCGATTTCGCAATTTGAATTTTCCATTCGGTAAATTGGTGTTTATCTGTTAACAGCTCTTTTTCGGTTCCGTTCAAAATGACAAACGATGCTTGACTGGAACCCGCCGTCATCTCCTCTCGCAGGAAAATCGGCACCGGACTATTAAACAAGCGAGACTTGAGCATTTGCTGATTAATCTTTTCCCATTGTTGCCCGCTGACTACTAAACCATATGGAAGAAGAGGATAGGTCACCAAATGCTTCTGCAGTTCCTCAGGACTTAGGGACTGCAGAAATTGACTTCCATAAAAGACATCAATCCCCGTCTTCTCATCAATCCATTCCTTTAGTTCTTTCACATCTTTATTGGCAATCCAGAAAGGTTCATCATTTAAGGTATAATCCAGCTGAATCTCCCATAATTCCTTCTTCATGTCTTCCTCTTGTTCAAGGATTTGCTTCAATAGGTCTTCAATCTGGAGGGCATACTTGGATAAAAGCGCATTGGTAAATGGCTCTACCACTGGATCTAGTAAACCATGAAGCTTAGACGCTAGTTTCGCTTCTTTTTCTTTTTGAACTTCATTTGAACTTGTCAATTCTTCACATTTTTCTTCAGAGAACTGAATCGATTGGGTTAATGTCCCTTGCCCGGAAGCGAGTTGGTTTTGCCGTTCACTCGAGGCATGATTTTTTTCTCTTATTTCTTCTAACCTTGCCTGTTTCTCTACGATTTGATTTGAAAAGTGATCGATCAATCCTGGTAAATCATACATCAGTCGGTCGCCGAACTCTTCCGTAAAAGCCGCTTCCTTCGATTCATACTTATGTATCTCGGTATATAGGTTATCCATTTCTGTACTAATTCTGGCAATCTCCCCAGTCTTTTGTTTATCCTGTTTAGCAAGTTCTGCTGCTTTCTTTTTCAGATGCTTCTGATAGCCAAAATACTGCTGAACAGCCTGTTGGATAGCTTCGAAGTCCTCGGCCCATTGTTTCGCAGCTTCTTCCTTAATTTCAGCCATTCTTTGATTGACTTCTTCTAACCCACTGTTTTCTTCCAGCTTCGCAATGGTCTCCGAGAGCAAGCGTATCGTTTGATCAACTTCACTCCACTCTTTTAATAAAAGTTGAAACGACAGTTGGTCTTTGGATTCCTGCTTTTCCCGCGCGGCCTCTTGTAAGAATAAATGTTTCTCTTTTTCTTCAGCCAACTTCTTTTCCCAGTCCAGAACCTCACGATGGGCCAACGCAAAATCTAAATTGTCTTTTTGATAACGTAAATCTTCTAAATTACCGAGTAATTGCTCCATCTCTTTCTCCATAGAAAGGAGCATTTCTTCTTCTTGGCCCTTCAAATGTTCTAAAGCACCAAGGAGTTGTCTGCCTTCCTTCATACTGTCCAGGACAATGTCTTTATGTTCGATTCCTTTAGCCAAATGTTCTTCAAACGGAACAATATCTTCCAGGAATTCCTTATGAGCTTGTTCTCGTTTTAACAACACAGGCAAATCTTTTGCGATACTGGCTTGACTTTTAAAAATCTCGACTAAATCATTCTTTTGATGTTCCGTTCGATGTAATACCTGGCTAATCGTAGGAATAATCCGTTTTTGAAAGAGCGAATGATCATCTTCAGCTCCCTCGAAGTATTTCCCTACGCCACCCTCATCTTTATTAATGTCTTTTAAAATATCCCAGTCTTTCCGGTTAATCGCGTATGTATCAAGAATACGATAATGCTTCTTCGTATCCTTATACACATCAAAACCATTCCATCTCAAGTAATCTTTCAAACTCTCATTATCTGCAACCTCGCCATCTTCATATAGAGGTATATGCTCTAGGGCTGCTTCTTCTTTTGTTTCAAACTCCCGTGTGTAAAAAGTAATATTGGGGATGATTTTGGCTTCTTGTTCCAGGGTTTTATTTTCATTCCCTACTTCCTCATTCATCGAAATCCGCTGTTCCGCTGAGAACATCCCACCTGTGATAAGGTGATGACGGTCCGCACCATCTAATTCCCATTGAATCAAGACATGAAAGGTATACGGAATGAACTGCTCCTTTTGATTAAAGAAGAACTGCTGATAATACCGATTGTTTTGCTTTCCCCATGATGTACCTGGTTTAACGATTTGGAAGATAGCTTGTAGGAATACCCCTTTTCCACCTCCATTCATCATCGAGATCAGGCCATTAACGGACGTCTCTTCATTATGAAAATTGAATGTCGTATCTTTATATTGTTTTTGCATCCCATCATATTTCAGGCCAACAATTCTAATCTTGTGTATCTTCGGCATGCATATGCTCCTTTTGTGTCACTAATTTCTTCATAAATTCATAACGATCGTAATCGTGATATAAGTATTCAATCCGCTCAAACAGTTCTTGTTTCGGAATCGCCTTAGGAATATCATCACGGTCGAGTATGACAACAAGACCTTCCGTTTCGAGTAGCCGCATGCTACTAGCAATCAGACCGATTCGTGTCCGTTTATTCGCTTTTTTTAAACTGAAATCTTCTCTGTCGACCTCCATATACTTCCAGGTCGTAACAACATCCTTCATATCAATTCGTTCTTCGGTACCAAAGTTCGGATCCGTTTTTAGGATTTTATCCCAATTCATCATTAGGTCATTCACTTGTCGTTCTAGAGAATAGTAGCTAATCCCCTCCCGCTTCGCTCGAACCTTAGCAGCCTGATTCTGATCAATACTTGCCAAAAATGACATTAACACCACACTCATCAAATGAAAGTGTTTTTTTGTTTCAACCTGATTATGCTTGTCCCGCATATGCGTAAAATTGGTTGCAAAAACAGAACCCGTTGGCTGAACTACTAAATGGATCTGTTTCGGAGTTTCAATAATATAGGTCCCCGACTCGTCCGCCATTAACAGGACAGTCTGCCTTACTTCAGGTTCAAAATAGTCCTGAAAATGTTCACTCGTTTCGTCAATCACTTTTTCTTTTAATAATGAAAAGTAGACTGCCGACGCTTTTTTGATAATTTCTGCATTCATCGAATCTCCTCCTCTATACAGATCTTAAACGGTGTGATTTTCATCTCATACCAGAGGAAAGGCTCGGCACGATGATCAAATTCTGTATAAATCTTTAAGCCTTCAAACTTTGTAAATTGCGGATATTCCTGCATCAGTTTATACAGCAGAATCTCCCGTTCATCATTAATGGTCTCTTCCTTCCGATGGAGCACTTGCACCTTCAGCGGCTTTTTATCAAACATCATCCATAAATCGATCGTTTCCGATTCCTCAAACCATAAATCCTGCACCTCATATGGCAGTTCCTTTAAATTGGTTAAGGAAAACTCTTGATGTGTTTGTAAATATTGAAACACATAGCTCCATGCCTTAACCACCGAATCCCAGTTCGTAATGCGCTGATAGGCAAGACGTTCTTTCTCCTCATCTTCTTCAACAACTTCCATTTCTTCTTTTTCATCGAATTCCTGCTCGCCCCAAATCCAATCGAGTGGCAAAATAAACTCATTTTTCGGTGAAAATAACGGAGAAAGGATGGTTTCTACATCGGTAAACGATTGCACGCCTTCTTTCAAAAACCAATTTTCATATATATGCTCTCTGAATGAGACCAAACTGTTTTCCCAAAACAAGGATGGATTTTCCGCCTTTAATTTAATTTCATAGGAAATATTTTGAATAACGAGTTTTGCAAATCGATCATGCAATTGACGAGAATGGCCGATCTTCTCCTGCAGCAGAACTAATTCCCGATGAATTAAATCATCCTCTGCATTTTGGCGTTTTGTTTTTTCAATCATACTCGTAATCGTCCGGAAGTGATTCTTTTCTTCTTCAAATTGCTTTTCAATTTCAATTCGATTATCAGCTCTTTGCCTTTCTGCTTCTATTAAAAGGATTTTGGGATTATTAATCATTTCCTGTTGAAAGGAGAATTCTTTGGCCATTAAGCGGTTTACCCGTGAAATGAGGTGATCGAGGTTTCTTGTCGCTTTAAGAAAATTACCATTTTTAATTAGCTGGATACTATAGAGCTGTTCAATTGTAATAGAAAACTCCTCTGCCATTTCCCGACTCATAAAAATCATTTCCTGCGCAATATCCGTCAGCTTATAAACGATGGAACTACCAATTTCTAAATTCGTATATAGTTCATCCATCGTCACATAACGGAACACTTGAGTCTCCCATGATTGTCGTACTTCATCATAATAGTAAGCTTCAAATGGTTGACTATATTCTTCTTTTCCTGAATATAATAGCCCACTCGTAATCCGTTCAACTTGCTTCTCATCTGCGAGTAACTTCATTTGCTTCATTGTATCTTCTACCATATATTTAATATCGGATTTACGCCGATGGTCATCATCATTTAACTCTCGATAAAAGATGGTCAGGAGCACTTGCATCAGGATGGTTTGGAGATAGGGTTTTAACTCGCCCACTTCCATTCCTCGCCCTAGCTCAAATAGCGGATTGAGTCGTTGCATACGTCCTGCAAAACCTTCCCATGATTCGTTCACAGCCAACGCCTCCATGTTTCAATTGTTAATACTTCTTGGGGTATTCGTTTATTTTCTTGCCATAATTGTTGTAATAACTGCTGCTCCTCTTCCGTAAACCACTGGAAGAAAGCATCGCGGTATGTCATGTTTTGTGTTTGTCTAATGTTTTGGTCATTTCTTTGTTCTATAAACTCGAACATTTTCCGATAAATTTTTAATGCTGGCTGTATACTTGTATCCGGAAACTTCTCCATTAATCGAATGACAATCCCATAACTTTCCGCATCCAGATCTCCAGCGTAATAAATTTGATAGTTTTTAGGAGGAAACATCTGAAAGAAAAAAGAAAAGCTTCGTTCGATTTTCATTCCTTCTCCATAAATAATGAGCTCTGGCTCATAATCAAGCACCTCTGCTTCCAACAGCTTAATCGAAGTATGGAAGAATGCTAGATTTTCCACAATCAGAACGCGCTGAACATCTTTAATTTCTTTTCCTTGTTTCATCCAAAATACAAACGGCTCGCCATGTTTCACCATTTTTAATTGCTCTTTTGGAATGCCGATTCGATTTAAAAAGCTTTTTCCCTCTGGATAAAGATCGCTATCCTGCAAGAATTTTTCATGTCCGAAGAGTTCCAGACTTCTTTCTTCAACGGACACGACTTCCCGTTCCTCAGCAGTTTGCAAAAATGTATATAAATTATCGATTCTTTCCCATTCTTCCTCTGTTTGATATTCAGGGTGGTGCTCATAATATGTAAAATCAAACTTGTCACTTAACCTCATCATCTTCAGCCGGTCCCACTTCATTTCTTGAGCTTTGATATTAACCCAGTAATACAGAGGTAGAGCCGGTGACTTGCCATTATATTGTTTATTTTGAATCAGAGAAAGTACACCTTCCTCTTGCAATTTTCCAATCACTTCATAAAACAACTGATAGCCATTCATTTCAAAATAATTATCCAAAAGCTTCCGTAATTGAAGCTCTAAATCATTTATATTAATCTTCTTTCTTTGTTTCGGGTGTTGAATATCTGAAATAAACCCACGCACCCGTGTTTCTATCAAATCGATCGTACTCACCTACTTAATCTTTATGCAACCATCAAAATCAATAACTGATTTTCCAAGGGCTATCCTTTTATTATAAACCAAATAACAAATAGTGGGGATATGGAAGTTTTTGATAAATTGATAAAGGAGTGTAAAGTTTGTTGCACTTTATTAGTTGTTGTTTCAGCTACAGGCTACGGATGTGAAAAAATAGGACCATGTTAACTCTCCTCCCTATGTTATAAGGTGTCACGGTTTGTGCTCGAACTGTTTCTATCCTTAGGTTAATTGAGCAACATTAGAGGGTATGGGATCGTCCTTTATGTTACTTGGCTGAACTTAACATGATTGATATCAGATTTCTACAAACAAAACCTAGAATAAATATGTAAAATGATTCCAAATTACCTTTTTATCGTTTTTTTAAAAACAAAAAACACCTTTAAACAGTGATATATCAACATTTTTAAGTGCTTTTTTGTTATATTAACTAAGTCTTTTTCTTAAGATACCGGTGGTCGGGTCGCACCGACACGTCCGTGAAGACACGGGATTTTGAGTGATGAACCTATACAACGTTAATGTTTACGTACGTTCTTTCCGAAAATGTGCGAGAATCAGTAACATGACTCGCTTTCCTTTGTTACCGTAAAGTATATACCTATCCGAATAGTACAATTCTTAATTTCGCAATTAGTCGAAACAATTACCTGTCAACAGAAAAGTAATTCGCTTGTGGGTTTCTCTAGCAAAACCATTCATCCGATTTTAGGCAAAAAAGAAGCCCCCGTAATGGATGCCCTAACTTTCTTCACTCTTTTTTCTTTAAATGACGACTAGTAAAGATAAAAATCGGAAGCGGAACTAAAACCCATCCAAGACTTTGCAATAATCGGTTAATGTTTCGTGTCTTTTCAAGTTCTTTTTCTCTGAAAATGTGCATCTCATATTCCTCTTGAAGTTCTTCTTTCGTTTTTGTTACTTCTTTTGTCTCTCCGTAATTCGTGTGATAAACCTGCACATACTCAGGATAACTCATATAATATCCTTCTGGTGCAACGATGCTTGCGATTGCTGAAAAAGTCGAGATGCTTCCGCCAATAACCATCATCAATGTTGCGAACAATACAAGATAAATATAAATCCTTTTGACCATGTTTTCCCCTCCCTTTTCTATTCTATTTCCTTTGCTATCGCTTTATATCTTTATTTTTCTAAATAATAAAGGCAAAGATACTCTCTATACCAAGATAATTTCATGTTTTATTGTTTGAAAACCATCCTACTCTTCTTTCCCTAATTGGTGATGGAATTCTATCACTACAAGTGATCACATACACCCTATATTTCGAACGATTCCTTTCAAACTGCCGCTTGGCTTCATTCTCCTAAATAAATAAGTTGCTCCACTCCGAAGAATGAAACGCCTTTACTTCCTTCTATTTAATTCGCCTCGCTTAAAATTCCACATCCTGCGAAACCAGCCGGCGCCTAAACATTCCCATCTTATCTTTGTACTACTTAATAGTATCCGGACGCAATCCACGACGTCCTGCGTCTGCTTTGAATCTAGTTACTACGTCGTCATATGACAACGTTTCTAACTCGACCGGCTCTGTTGCTATATCCACTTAAATGCGATTTAATCCGTTACTCCTGCGATTGACCATAAAAATAGCGTTCCCTTCTGATTAATTCAGAGGGGAACGCTTGTTCTTAAGTATGCACGGGACTATTTCTCGCACGTTCTGCGTAAAATGAACGCGAAAAAGTCGACGCTCAAACGAATTATTTCTGTTTGAACGCCGTCCTGTCAACGTTTTAGATACCGGTGGTCGGGGTCGAAATCAGGCTAAGAATACTGATTTGATAAGGTTCTTCTTTAGTGATGTGTAAAATTTGTGTAAAAAGACACTATACAAATACATTATTCACATGGAAGCCTACGTTGGAATAATCCTTCCTTACAAGCTATCCAGTTGCACAGTTTTCACTCTTAATATCACTCAGTTAGTCCATTAAAAAAATAAATAGAATTAATAATCACTATAACTAGGGTAACCCAAAATACTATTCTAATAATTTTTCGAATTAAATTACTCCCTTGTATTTTATTAATAGCAGTTTCTATTTTGTTTATTTTTATATCATCATCTAAGAAAAATATTGGTTTATAAATATTATAATTAAAAGTTGCTATAAAAAAAACTAATGTAATTATAGCATTTATTTCTTGGTCGTTAATTAGTCTAGCGATAAATGAAGATGTATCATTTATTCTTAAAGATTTGTTTAATAAAGGTAAGACTGTTAATAAACCTGTCACAAATATGAAAACTAAATTAGAGACTTCAAATCTATTCCTAAATTTTTGATGATCGTTAAATCCAAGATTAAATAAATGAATAACCATTGTACCGATTAATGAAAGCAAAACCGCTACAATTATAATTAAAATTACTTTTAAATAAGTCATTTGATCTGGTAAAATTGCATTTATTATAACCTCACTAATACTAATACTTAATATATATACAACAAAGAAAAAATAAACTACAAATACCCATTTAAATAACCAGTTAACAAGTTTTTTTTCCATATTAATCCCCTGTCAAAATATCAAAAAGAACTATAGTGTTAAATTTTTAATCATTTAAGCACACGTAATAACCTCAATGTTTGATTGAGCAGTATCCATTTTTTACGAATCCCATTTTTTAGACTAATCAATCTTACTGCTTGTTTTTTCGTTCTTTGATACTTTTAGTAGTTCCCTATAAATAAAAACTAGGCACACACTTAAGCCATTAAGCAGTCCAGTAAATAATCTATCCTCTCCGGCATAATATCTTTACATTCTAAAGCTTTATCAAAATCCATATATTCCGGATGTGCTGAAGGGTTTCTGAATTCATTTACTATCTGGCTTATTTTCGCCATATAAGAAGTACTCAATAAGTTTACAGAGTCATATTCTCTCGAAATATATTCTTCAAAGTCCTGAAGTAATCGACTCTTGCTTACAACATCTTCTTTTTTTAGTAATGACAGAATAGTGTTCATTTGCCCTAAAGTATATTCTGGTTTACGTGTTTTAGATGCCTTCTTGATAGCCTTTGCAAAAATCATTGTATTTTTATTTCCGCTATCAAGAACTAAAAATCTATGGATGCTTCTACGTTGCCTATCTAGTAAGTCCAAGGTGTATCTTTTAAAGACTTTAAGAAGAAATTCATTTTCTATCGCTCTACATAACTCAAGAATTACTGGCGAAAAGTCCGCACCGTTAAGTTTTTGCAGTTTAGAGAATAGATATTCGGCCATAGGAATGAATTTCTGTGTTAAATTATCAAGCATATCCCAGTTATCATAATTACTTTGGCTTAGTAAGTAGTAATCTTCCAATTCCTCATCAGTTATTTGCTTCTCAATTCGTTCTAGCTTAAAGTTCATCAATTTTACTTTTTCTTCTAACCCTCTGGTTTCAGTTTTAAGTTCATCAAAACTAACGAGAAAATTTGTTAATTGTTTTCCGATATAATCAATTTTTTCTTCGATTCTTTTTCTATAACTTTGTAGTCCTTCAACTTCATGACTAATCTTATTAAGGGATACTCCATGTACCTCAAGTTCTTTTTTGATATCCTCTATACTATTTACTATATTTACTTTTTCATCAATTTCTCCAAGGATATCTAAAATAAAAAGAAGTATATCTTCTTTCATAGCTTATATCCCCCACTTTCTATCACATCAAGAAGTTGAGTTTTAGAAGGAGCTGTGTCAAAAGTAACCTTTCTATTCTCTCTAATTAAATACAAGTCGAACTTATTTAAATTAGTGAAAATGAAAACAGGAAGCTTTTGATATTGTCGTATCTTATCTAATGTTTTTTCCAAATCTCTGGGAACAGTTCGAGTTGAAACTTTAATCTCTACTGTAGCCAAGACTTCGTTATCATTCTTTAAAACTATGTCTGGCAAATATCCGTTCGTATTACCTAACTTAAAAATATTATCCTCTGTGAGAATATCATTCTTATTCCATCCGCTCGATAAAAACATATCAATAACTATTTGTTCGGCTTTACTTCCTATTACATGTACATCAATATAATCTACTAAATTACTCAATTCTTTATTATCCAATTTATCAATGTTTATCATTTCAAACATTGTTGCATTATCAAATATAGGAATTTTTAAACCTTTAATATCTCTTAGGTTAATTGATGTAATTGTGGTTCCCCTCTCTATCATTTCTAATTGTTTGTGAAATATATTCTTACCAGCCCTGCTATTAATATATTTAAAAAGGTAATCCTCAGGTATTTCAAGTGCTCTTACCACAATAAAAGCAGGAGACGCAATTGCTGGACAATCATCTTCCAATACTTGAGCAATACGTTTCTCTCCAAAAAATTTAGAAATAAGAATATCACCTGGAAGTAAAATTTGTTTGGCATATTTCACTGCATGTTCACTTTTCACATAGTCAGTTGCAACAATTTTCCCATCTACGATATTTCGTGCCCGTAAATATGAAAAGTCACCTTCTATGCCTCCTAATTCATCTTTCGGGACACTTTTTCCGTTGAATAACTCAGCTATATCATTTAGGGTTTTTGTTTCATATGCATTTAAGATATTATCAATTTTCTGTCTCTCTCCATTATAGAATTCTGGCATAAGATTTGATTTGTTTACTGAATTTGTATGATATATATTATGACTATGTTTCGTATGGTCATTTGAAGTTACTAGATTTATCACTTCCTGAATACTACTAGCAGAAGTAAACCAGGTTGCTTCATTGCTTTTATTATTCTCCAGAAGTATCAAGGACAATGGTATTGAAGAAAAGTCAAATACAGATGTTTTCAACGTGATAACACCTTTAATTTGAAATTCATTAACTATGTACTCTCTATTTCTTTTAAAATTTTTACTGAATAGTACTGCTGTTGGAACTAATACATATGCTATACCATGATTTCCCATAACATATTTAGTTCTGTCTAATTTCTCTTCATTATCATTGCTACTACTCAAACATTTTACCAAGACAACATCATACTGTTTGTTTGGCACATACTCATTAATATTATATAAAATATTATCTGAAGAGATATTCTCAACTAATTTATCTAGTATAACATTAGAATTTTTCACATAAGGCTCCCCCAAAATCACACAACGATATTTGTTCTTCTATTGTATATAAAATAAACTGCTTATTATTGTCATTCCATAACTTTAATTTTTTCTATTATATTTCGTGCTGAATCAGACAACGCTGGGTTTTCATATGTAATTTCTAATTGGTCTGGATAATATTTTTCATAAATATCTATCTTCTTCAACCATCTTTTATCATAAGTCTCAGTTCCAATCATACCGAGATGTTCCCAGTATATGTCCTTTTCTCCTACTTCAATTGTAAAGTCTGGTTCAATCCAATTTTGATCATCATAATAAAGTTTTTTTTCATACTCATAATTAACATTTGCTTCATAAAGAAGATTTGCAATTATTACTTCAGATTTTGACCGAACTAAATCTCCTTTACGTGTTCTGTAAATTTTATTAAGGTTATGTTTATCTACACCTAAATATCGACCAATTTCTTGATGGAGTTCTCTAGAATTTTCACACACCTCTAATAAGTATGTAAAATAATCTAAAAGTTTGTGTTTATATGTACGCTTGTCTTCGATGTATTGTTCCAGTATTTTAATTTGGTCAGCCTTTAATTCTGTATATTTACTTCTTACAATTAGGCTTTTATCAAGATTTTTAGAAAGATTAACTTGTTCATTTATTATTGCTGAATAGACTTTATCACTAACTTCTTTCGGAGAATGCCCGCTCTTTTTAACAGTACTAATAAACCCTTTAGTCCTCGTTAAATTATATAATCTTTCTATTTCGGGATCCTTTATTTCTGAGAAAATATCTAGAGTGGTAATACCCTTAGCCCCAATTTCGAGGATATCATTGTCCAAATAATACGGGAGACATAGCTGTACATCCTCATCATTAAAATATGGTAGTGTTTTATAGTTTGTCTTATTTCCAGTAATCTTTTTGAAAACATCTTTTAGCTTATCAATAGAGGGAAAAGAACGATCAATAAAGTGTGTTTTCTTCACTCTTATGTTTTTATTAGTATAAAGTAAGTACGTATTTGAAGCTTCGCCGTCTCTTGCAGCTCTTCCAACTTCTTGATAATACTGCTCCACCGACTCTGGAATCATGAAGTGAATAACGACCCTAATATCAGGAATATCAATACCCATACCAAAAGCATTGGTTGCAAAGATAACATCAACATCATTATTTTTAAACTTTTGAATAATTTCTTGTCTAGCTTTCGCTGACATTTCACCATGGAAATTCACCGCATTATAGCCTTTTTCAATAGCGGTTTTCATTAAATCTTCTGTACCTCTTTTATTATACTTACGATACAAATAAACTAATACTTTTTCATTTCTATGAATCCGTAGCAAATCCCAAAGTTTCTCCTCTTTTTCATCTTCATTAGTAAACTTTATCTTTTTTAGTTCAATCTCAGAGCGTACTAGAAGGTGGTCTTTTATAATATTCTTTCTGGATATATGAAAAGAACTACATATATCTTTAATTTCATTAGCATTTAAAGTAGCAGTTAGACCTAATACTCTAGGCCAATTATTGTTAAAAACACTATTTAAGAACTCTGGGATTCGCCTATAGAAAGGTCGAAAACTAACTCCCCATTGGCTCACACAGTGTATTTCATCAATGGCAATTAAGTTTATATCTTCTTTTCGCTTCTTCATACCATATTCAAATAGTCCATCCGTCGCCATTCTTTCTGGACTAATAAAAATAAATTTAGGATTTAATTCTTTATTAGCAAGTTTCTTTAATAAATCGACTTGTTTCTTAGGAGATATTCCACCATGAATAGTTAAAACTTCATAACCTTGTTCGCTAATTTTACTTGCTTGTTCATCTATTAAAGCAATTAATGGAGAAATAACAATTGTAATTCCCTGTAAGGATAATCCAGACAGCCAGTATATAAGAGATTTCCCACCACTTGTTGGCATAATACAAAGTGTATTATTGCCATCTAACAAATTTTGTGTAGCCGTTTTCTGAATCACCCTTAATGAAAATTTATCAGCTAAATTAGGAAAATAACTTTCAAATAATTGCTCAACCTTAGAATCCATGATTTGCCTCCTTTAGTTGACTTTTCAAAAAGTTAATTTCATCCGAGTGCACGCTAGCAACATAACTAAGAAATTCATTAACCAAAACAAAACGGTAATCTTTATTTAATTGAATATTAAGGTTCATTGCTTCTCTTTCAATCAATTGAAAAATCTTTAAAGCATAATAGGAAAATAACTCATAAGGGTAAAAATAATTTTGTTGTGTTATACTTTCCTTGACATTAATCATAAGAAACTCTGAGTCTTCTAAGCACCCGAAAGTTTTCTTTTTCGATAAATACCACAATGCCCAAATTGCATCCCTACTACGGTTAGGAAAATAGGCCGGTTGTAACTTATAAAGTAGATGACTCTTAATTCCACCACCTATTGCACCGTAAACAATGTAATCTCCTGTATCCAAATCTTGAAAACCAAGTTCTTCTAAACTATCAATCAGTTCATAATTACTAGAATTTTGGTTTTGACTGTATGTATTTGCAAAAGAAGTTAGATTCATAACTACATCTAAGAGGTCATTAGGATCAGCCAGATTAAAATCACGTTTATATTTTTCCAACTCTTTTGCATTACTGTATATCGTTACCCTAATTATTGGACATTCATCACGTAACACCTTGTTCTTAAAATAGTTTGGATCATCTTCATATTCATCAAAAACATCTTCATCAAAAATATCTAAGTATTTTTCTCTATCCTTTTCATAGCCTTCAATACTCTCCTTAATAATCTGTTGAAAGGCCTTTTTCGTATCTTTTTTTCGTTTCTTAATAACCTGACCCTGACTATCATTTCCAAAATGCTTCACTAAATTAACAACATAATCATCGGATAATCCATTACCAGCTTCAGACTGCAAAAAATCAGAAAAATAATCATGAAAGTTTAATTTAATTTCTGTTAGTACTTGTTCGATATGGTCTGAATCGTAACAAATATCTTCAATAATATTAGGATAATACACTGCACGTCACCTCTTATATTGGTATTTTATTGTAAAAATGTTTGAAAATAATGATCTAAAAACCTATTTTAGGAGTATCGAACTTTTAGTAAACCCTTCTTAAAGCTGTTCTTTAATGGTCATTTTACATGCATAACCATAAAAAAATCCAAACATATAAACTAACCTAATACAATTATAACATCCGCACAAATCTTATTGTATTTTATTATTGATTGAATAAGCAGTTTCCTCGCAATATTAAGATTGATTTCTTAGAAATTACATTCTAATACTAATACTTTCACTTTAAGGTTAGATTATATATGAATTTCCCTATAACTTTTATGGTGGGGTCGAAGGTCTTCTTAATGATTGAAGGACACGGGCCCTTTTGGCTCATGTCCTTCTAGTTGTTAATATTAAGAAATTGATTTTAGCCGCTCCCTTCTCTTGGGAGCAGCTATTTTTCTTACATATAGATATATCCATTAGTTTTTGCTTAGTCTTTCCAAAGCTTTCCCATTGGCTTTAACTACTTTTGCAAAACTAGCTTTAATTTTCTCTTTACGTTCTTCTTTTGGATTTATAACGATTGCGTTCTTCTCTTCATTATTCTTTTCCATCGAGATAGCCCCTCCTAGCAACAGTTAATATTCTAAAATAACTTCCTTATAACAATCCACTCACCATCAATCACTTGAATCCAATTTCTTTTAATAAGGTCATCTATCACACTTTGCATTTCAGTTTCTGAATGACCTAACCGCATTACAAGTTCATCTAAAGAAGTAGATTGACCCCTTTTATTGTGATGTTGAATAAGAGTGATTGTTTTACCGTTCGAAATCTGTTAAAGAAGATATATTACCTATCCTTATTCACCTCATTCAACCGTTACTCATTTTCCCGGTCTACAACATATGCTTCTTCAAAAATAAAACCGAATCCATTCTCTTCATAAGAATACCAAACTTCATACAAAGTATCTTCATATAGATACATTACTTCATAAGCCTTTAACTCTTCTGGTTCAAGCTTTACACCGTGGGCTGGTAGAACATCATTCGAATAGTTAGTAACTTGAAATGGCTCTGGAATTTTACTAACATCCACATCTAAATGTTCGGCTAAAGCCGTTGTTGTAGCGGAAATTGCTTTTCCTTTCCACTCACTATTGTAACTTACAAAAGCATAAATATTTATTGCTATTGAACCAAATACTATAAGTAAGATGAATACTTTCCAAAAAATGTCCCTAAAGACCTCTTCTCCACTTCTCTTTTTAGTTTCCATTCGAGTTTTAGGCGCTACAATCTCCTTCTCAACTTTATCCAACTAAGCCTTCCCCCTTGCTTACAGCAGGCAATTTAAGTTATTAATCATAACTGCCATCAAAGTAGTCGTCAATATCTTCACGCCGAGTGAGGGGGTCTAGGTCCTCTTCCTCGATAAATACACCACAAAAATCATTATCATTTAGGCATTGTCTAATACCTTCGTCGATCCATTTTGTGCGAGAGCCACAATAAGGGCAATTTTTATCATACATGTTTATTCCTCCTGATAAGTTATGAATAAACTAATAATCTACCAACTACGATTATTCTTTGCTCAGCGTTGGTTCAAGGAGTAGCATCGAGTGATGAATAATTATTTCATATAATTTTCTACTAATTCATGGCATCTTTCTTGTGTTAGATTTGCTAGTACAGACGCATATTCTACGGGTTCCCACGAAGCCCCTTCAAATTTCAAGGATGATTCATGCGCACTATTATCTCTATATGTTATCCAGCTTAGTTGTTCTTCTTTTAGTTGGTCCATCTCTCCTGCTGGCAGTTGCACCTTTAACTCTCCATAAATTTCGTTCAATAAATCATCCCATATACCATATCTTTCGTTTTCAACCTCTTTCAAAGAAAGTGTCGTGGAATCTGCTGGTTCCAATTCTTCCACTTCTTTTTCAGCATTGTTTAATTTTTCGAGATACGTTTCCTTCAGACTCACTTCAACAGCTTCAGTATTATTAATAGCAGTGTCTTCTTTGTCTGCAGGTACATTGTTTGCCTTTTCTGTTTTTTCCTTAGAAAGTGTTGGTTCAAGGAGTAGAACCTGTATTAAACCTGTCTTATCTTCACTCGAAACAAAATCGGCCATTATATTAGTATCGTACAAGATGTGTAGCGTATCGATATCTGTTACATCGATTTCAAACGCTTCTGGTGGACTACTTGACGTAATTGTGCGTTTCAATATGGGATTCTCTTCTGTTTCCTCATCAGCGTATACATAAAAAATATATTCGCCACCTTTGTCCTTTAATTCTTCCCCTGTAGCAAGCGTGAAGGAGAAGTTTGTATAATCACCAACTGGAATGGACATGTTACCTATTGCGTTTGACATCCCACTGCCGTAACTGGAACAAGGTCCGCTTGATTTAATGGCATTATAAACGGTTTCCCCTTGGTTTACTTTTACACCAGCAAGCGGTGCGGATGAATAACAGCTTCCTTCTATCGAAAAATCAGGCGTAATGGTAACCGGTTCGTTCACAGCTTCACCTGTTCGTAAATCGAGGGAGAATAAAACATCACCAAAAGCAATGTAAACAATTGACCCATCATCGTCTGTAAATACTTGTTCGGTAGTGAACGTTAATTCAATAGGTGTTCGAACACTTCCGAAAAAGGATGTGCTTTCGGTATTGAAACTTCCGTATGTTCTGCTTTGGTTTATTGGGCGATAAAGCATCGGACGATAAGATATATCGGTATCTTCTTGAAACGTGATAAAGCCTGTTAACCGAACAGTTCCGGTTGTGTCATCGATATCCAATGTGTCTAGCATAATATACTTTTCATCGTCTTGGTATTCTTGTTCGATGGAGAAGTATAATTCTTCCAGTGCATACGCAGCATCAAGTACTATCGTTTCTTCCGTTGGTTCCACTTCGATGGTTTTCATCCCTTCTTCTGTCCACTCAAAGGTTTCGAACACATAATCGATTCGTGCAAGGTTTCCTGCCATGGCTTCATAGGTTTTAAATACTTTTACTTCGCCTGCTTCTGTTGCACGGTGTTCGACTAAGTAAGATGGATCGGTTGTATCGACAATTTCACTGGTTCCATCATCAAAGATAAGGCGAACCATCAGGGCTGATCTATCCGAAAGCACTGCATCCCCTTCGTACTGGAATGCGAAGTAAAATCCGTCCACATCTGACATATCACCTAAATACGTCACTTTACCATGTTCATTTTCTTCTAGTACAACGCTTCGGTCTGTAATTTCTCTTGGTTCTATAGCAGCATAGCCATAGTCTTCTTCGTTTTCTTCCTCCACTATTTCTTCTTCATATTCTTCCTCAAGCTCTTCTGCAACACCATCAGCAAGGACGCTTTCCTCTTCCATCGCTTCATCTACTACTTCTAGCTCCGTCTCTTTTGGTTCTTCATTCGAGCATGCAACGATTCCAAGCGTTAAAAAAACAACTATAAACATCCGATATATTCTCATTTCTTTCTCCTTTTTTCTTTAATTTGTACTGTCTCTGCCCCTGTAATTACTCTAAACAATCAAAGTAGCCATACATTTTTCCCCCTTAGAAATTGAAGTATTTATAATTTATTAATTTTTCAATTAATTATATATCAATAAATCTCCAATGTATAGATATAATTTACTAGAACAAATATACTAGGCGGTTGCTTCTTCCCTCTGTTCCTCTTCAAATGCAATACCTGTCATATAATCCACTGCTTTTTGTGCCTGCGAAGCTGCTGAAAAGATGAATCGCTTATCCCCTTTTAACTTGGATAACCATCCGTTAATATAAGCTGCACTGTTGTCTATCGTTGAATTATCAATGCCAGCCATTGCACTTAACATACAAGAACCCATTTCTGCGATCAATTCTTCCTTTGAATATGAGTCTGTTCCAAAGAAAGAGGATATTTGAATGATACCTTCCCGATTCAAACGAGAATCATGGCCAGTCGAATGTACAAGTTCATGAAACAACGTAGAATAATACTCTTCTGCAGAATGGAAATTTTCTACTGGTGGCATATTTAAAATATCCAAAGCGGGAATATAGTAGGCTCCGCCAGGACCATTCTTTATCTTTGGGATGTCTTCATATCTACTAATCAATTCTTCTGCCTTCTCTATTGGATTGAAGTCCAAAATGTCATCATCATTGAATTTGCTTTTCAGTCCCGTACATTGCGTATTAATGTCCCAAACCCGAGAGTAGAAAGGTTTTGCCCGCTTCTGATAGGTCGCTTCATCATCTGGGATATCTTCCTGACCTTCTTCCTTTATCTTGTACCAGTGCCAATAAACAATGATATGGCCATTCTTTAGTTGATCCCGGTTGATTCTTCCGCCAGCTTTAATGATTTGTTTTTTTGACGCATATTCCCCAGGTTCTAAGAGAAGTGCATTAATACCACGATAGGGTTTCTTGACCGACCATCTGGTAGCACCCCCTCTTCCGTTCCATGGTTTTTTCCATGGGACTACTCCACTTTCCAGTTTTTCTATTATCCTTTTCGTTACAATTTCACATACATCCATGGTTATCTCTCCTTTAAAAAGTCATAAAAAAAAGAGGAGAAAAGTCTCCCCTCAGTTTGGAATGCTCCCGCTTTTCTTTAATTGTTCAATAATAAGTTCTTCACTTCTCTTCGTTTCCTTTGGCTCTGGTGATTCTCTTTCGTAGCCACCTTCTAAAGTCCAACCCTGCTTAAAATTGCAAATATGTTCTACAAAGTCACAGCCAATATTGGAACCATCATCGCCAACCCACACTATGGTTTCATACGAGATGCCACCTTGTATAAAGGGTTCCCCCGGACTATCTGGATCGCCTTCAAATAAAGCAAACACTTCAGTCTTAGTCATTCCATTTTGAATTTCAGAATATATACGTTCGTAGTCTTCACCCTTATACCCGATAACTGGTTCGTAACTATCTTCTTTCTCATTGCAAGCTGTGAGCAACACAAACAATAATAATAAATAAACCAATAATAATTTTCTAATTTCTCCCATCCCCCAAATCACTGTCAGCAAATAACTACTCTTGTTCATCAGTTGGTTTAATTACATCTATCTCTTTCTTCTTATTTATTATGTCAGTACTTAATTCGTTTGCATTTTTGTTAAACTCCAATAATGACCCACTTGGACTGATTGCCATACCTATATATTCTTCATGAAGCAAGTAAAATTCCAATACCTTGTCATAATAGTTTTTGTATTCTTCTGGGAGCTGATTTTTACATAGAACTTTAATCTGTTATCTCTTACTTGAATACTGGTTACTTCTATAGTGAAAGTTTCTCAACTTATTGAAGTTAGATAAACGTTACAAACAGTTTTCTTGCATTCTTATAGTGGCTAGTTCAATGTTTCATTTTATCTCAACTATTTTAAAAACAATATTATCTAAAATTCGCAATTAAAGTATCAATCAATATCGAATCCGCCTTCAAGAATAAACTTGCGAATTAAAGCATCTGTCTGCTGATTAATTTCAAATGATTTAAATTTCTTACCGTACATCACTTCCAACCATTCTCTTGCTTTCTTTTTATCAACGGATGAAAGTAAACTAGCAAAACGGCCATACTCATTTAGATTATTTTCAGTAACTTTGAGATTCATAAGTTTTCTTAATGCTGCTTCGTCTAGTCCAAATGCATTAGCAAGATGGTGAATACGGTCATTTTCCGTATTTGCTTGGTATTCATTGATATAATCAATAAAGGTCTTAGTAGAATCTACTACCAAATCTCCGTTTTGCAAATCATGAATAACCATATTAGCATATTTTTGTTGCTCCTCGGTCAAAGATGCAAAGTATTTATGTAGATCATTTAACGCATTTTCTATCTCTTGCTGGCTTGCTTTACTACTTGTTAACTTTAGGAATTTGTTAAAACGAGAAGCCAAATACTCATGATCTATTCGTCCAGTATCTTTCTCAATAATTGTATAATCAACTTCAAATGGAACATCTTCATCATTTGTTCCACCACTACCTCTCGTTAACTCTTTATAACGAAGAAGAAGAATATTGTAAGTTTGTTTATCACATTTAACTTCAATTGTTTCTTCTGGGTCACCATTTTCGATAACACAGTTATATTTAATCTTTTCCCAACAAAAACCCTGAATTTGTGCTGCCTCTAAATAGTCATTAAAAGTTCTAAATAAATTTGCGAATTTCCCTTTAGCAGCATCATCACTAGGAAGTTGCTCAAAGTTGTCAATTCTCTCATCTGAAAATACTGCTGAAATATCATCAAATAATTGGTTTAATTTTGTTAGATTCCTACCTAGCTTATCAACGAATAATCCAAGTTTTTTATCACCAGAATAAACCTTCACAGCATCTTCAATATTACGTTCCATTGTATTAACTAAGCGATAATAGCGGATTGTACCAAACGGTTTTTCTTTGCCAAATAAACGATTAGTACGAGAAAATGCTTGGATTATATTTGCAAACTCCATAACCTTATCAAGATAAAGTGTGTTAATCCATTTGGAATCAAATCCCGTAAGAAGCTGATTCACGACTATCACGATATCTAACTGTTTATCTTTTTTGAGATTCGTATATGGTGTTTTATGTGCCAAACGTAACGCCACATCTTTCTTGTACTTTGCATGCTTTGGAATTGTAAACTCTTGACTGAATTGATTATTGTAATCTTGTAGTATTTCAAATAACCCTTCTTCTTTAAAAATAGCATCATCCGGATTATCAAAATTTTTATCAAATAAAGCGGTAACTTTTAATCCAATTTTATTTCCCTTAAGCAATCGGTAATATTCTATCGCTTCACCAATACTACTTGTTGCTAATATTGCATGAAATTTACTATTTCTGCTCAATGTAATCCAATTATTTAAAATATCTTTAACAACTGTTAGTCGATGAGAATCATCATCAAACTGAGTATTTGGAATATAATCTTCTATTCCCATTACATATTTATTTTTAGATGAATTGAAATACCCTGCCATTGGTATTTGTTTACTGTCCATATACTTATAATATATTTTTGATTTTAAAGGATCATCAATCGCTTCTTCTTCATTAACTGCTTTTGCTTTCGATAGAGCGACTTCCTTTCTCATTTTATTATCATTGAAAGTTGAAACCTTATATAAATCAAAAGCTAAAACATTTCCATCACGAATCCCATCAGAAATACTGTAACGATGCAACTCGTTACCAAATACCATTGCAGTAGTGCTTGATTTAATTTCGTTTTCATCTTGAATTGGTGTACCAGTAAAACCGAAAAATATTGCATCTGGGAAAGTTTTCTTAATTGTAATCAACATTTCTCCGAAAGTTGAACGATGAGCTTCATCCACAATGAATACGATACGCTTGGATTGAATCGAGTCAATATCTGACTGTTTAGCACCATCTTCTTTAATATTGGACATCTTTTGAATTGAAGTTACAATCAAAGTATCCGAAGATAAATCACTCTTTAACTTAGTAATCAATACTCTAGTAGATTCAGTACCCTGAACATCATCTTCATTATCCGCAAAACCTCTAAACTCTCCTAAAGATTGTGTGCTTAGCTCAATTCTATCCATCAAAAATACGACTTTGTCAGCATCACCTGAAGATGCAATTAGTTGTGCTGACTTGAAACTTGTCATTGTTTTACCAGACCCAGTTGTATGCCAGACATAACCACCTCGAGCATCCTTCCCATGCCAATTCATTTGAGCAACCCTATCGGATATCTCGTTAGCTGCAAAATACTGATAGCTTCTCATAGCCTTGAGAACATTGTCAGACGTATCTGGTATTGTATAGTAACCAACTAACTGATGTGCCATTGGAATCGACAGTAAAGTATCTGCTATATCTTTCCAATTGTTAATTGGTTCATTATCAAAATCTGCCCAATGAAAGTAGTAATCAGGATTAAATTTCTCCTCCTCATCAGGATTAGCAAAGTACAACGTTTCATCTGGGGTCATAGCTACAAAAACCTGAATTAAAGAAAAAATTCCTGAAAATACACTTTCATGTGAATATTTCTGAATTTGATTTATCGCTTTACTAACTGGAACTCCAGAACGTTTTAGTTCAACATGTATAACTGGCATTCCATTAATCAACAGCATGACATCGCCTCTTCTGTCACTTAACAAAGACGACTTTTTAGAAAACCTAGGTTGTCTTGCTATTTGGTAGAAGCTACTTCCTGCAGCTATTTCCTTTCGATCATAAATTTTTAAACTAACTTCCTTTCCAAAATGAAGTAAATCATTCTTATTTTCTCGTTTAATAGTCACGGATTTTCCATTGATAAATAAATTTTTCTTCAAAGGCGTTTTTAAGGCATTAATTTGTTCAATAATTTGATTCATCTCACCATTATTTAGCGGTACATTATTTAATCTATCTAGTTCTTTGTTGTTTTCAAACAAAATATTAGCCCAATTTTGAAGTAAATCTGCCTCTGTCGGATTTTCAATTATACCGTCCCAACCCTTCTGACTTACAAGTAAATTAACTAAAGCATCCTCAAACTCTTTCTCATTCTTAAAGACCATGAACTCCCACTCCCTAACCTATACAAGCATTTTTTGAAGCATCGACTTTTTAATTTTTTGTAGTTTATTTAATTGTTCTTGTTGTAGAGAGATAGTGTTATCAAGTTGTTTGAAAAGCATTCCAATTTTTTTTTGTTCTTCTACGGAAGGTGCAACTATATTTAAGTTAGCTATTAATTGCTTATTGAGTCCCCCACGAGTTCCATCTCCAGATGAAAGCTTCCGAAGTTCTTCATATCTACTTTCTAAATTTTGTAATACAAATTCTGAATCTAAATTTGAATGAACTTCAATAGCAGCAATTGATTGATTAGTTGTAAGTGGAATTTCATTAATAGCAACAGTTCCTCGTGTCTTTCCTTGCCCTGCCAAGGCTATCAATATAGATTTTTCCTTAATCCATCTTGCACTAGAATTTTCCAATCCTGTTTTAGAAATTTGATTATCAGTATTGAACAGTCTTTTTTTGTTAACTTCACCAGAAGACATCCAAGGAATTTCTTTTGGAAACCAGTATTCAGAAATATCCGTTTTAGGGGTCCCTCCTGCTTTAATATCAGAGTGTTCTCCTAACTTAAGCTGTTTCCAATCATCAGTAAATCCATTAAAGCGGATTTCAGGCACCATTTTTCCATTTTGCGGCAACAATTTTTGAAGCATTGCGTTTTTATAGTTAATTAACTTTTCATGCTTACACTTATAAAGAGCGATAGCATTGTCTAGCTGTTTGAAGAAGTTACCAATTTTTATTTGCTCTTCTTTTTCTGGCATCAAAATTGAAAAGCTGGCATATTCTTGTGCGTTTATACCAGGTTGACCAGATCTCTGAGAAGTTATTTTTACAAAATTATTATAATTTGAGGTTAGTGTATTTTGAAAAACAAATTGCGAATCATATTCAGGTTTCACTCTTGCACGAATAAGAAAGCCTGCATAATATACCTTGCCGTCATGAGCATCATATAAATAGGTTTTTCCTACACTTGCACCAGTACGTGCAAATAGGATATCTCCTTCTTCAAGTAAATAATTATCTGCTATTGATAAATCCGTATCTGGCGAAGTTACCTCATCCATTAAAAATTTATGGCTGTTGTCATCAATATCGGTAATTCGAATGTATTTGTTTTCACCATCATATTCAGTCGCACTAGCATTCAGTCCATACTCAAAGTTTTCAGAGATATCCCCTAATTTACGCTGTTTCCATTCATTAGTGAACCCATCAAAGTGAATTTCAGGTTTATTACTTGTCATATTTATCACCTATCAGTAGTTTTTTGAACCTTCTAATTCCTTTCATATCAAACTCACTACCAGTTAATTCATCAAGAAGATTTCCTAATTTTTTTGTAGAGTTTTCAATCTCATCCGAAACTTCAATAAAAGTCTTATCATACTTTTGCTGAAGTAATAACACTTTTTTGGCTATTTCTTTAATTAAAATATCTGGAAGTTTCCGGATAGATCTTGTTAATGGATCGATCCATTTTAATTTAAGTAGTTCGTTTGCTTGTTCATCTGAAAGGTTTTCAATAGTAATTTTAGTTAGCTCATGAAGTTCAGCTTTATTTTCCTTGATTTCCTTTTTAAGATCTTTTTCTTCTTCAAGTAACATCACTACAGAAGACAATTTTGAAGCAAAAGATCCTTCTTGAAATTTATAACTTTTTTGAATTGATGAAACATATTTCATAACATCTTTCTTGTTGTATGTTCCACTACCATTAATAGGTATTGCACTCCAATTAACTTCAGGGTGATTTGATACAAATTCAATTTTCTCTTTCTTACTTCCTTTAGAATCTAAAAGAACCAAATACTCTCTCATTGTAATTAATTCTGATGTCTCTATATCCTTATAAAATTCACTTAGCTCACTATTAACGTCTTTTAATACAAATTTGTCGTTAGAATCGTTCAAAACGTCAAATTCACCCTCAGCTTCAGAAAGAGTACTAATAATTTCATCCAGTGATTCTTGAACTTCTGAAAGTCGATTCACTAAGTTACTCATTTGTACTTCCTTAGCTTTAAGTATGGTCGATTGAACAAGATCAAACGGAATAATTCGTCCCAACCATCCATCTTGAACAATGGTATCTTTTCCATTAACCTTTTTCGTAATCATATTAGGGTCAACTATTCGAACAGAGTCAAAAGATTCTTTCTGTAATATTTCAATGTCTCCGGAGATATCTTTCCAGGAATCATTAAGAATTTGAAATGCATCATATCTATCAATTAGCTTAATACTATTCAATCTAGAAAAGATATCCATGGTTAAAATTTCTTCTTTATTGGCAAGCTTTACTTCAGCTACATTTTCAATCAATTGATTGTATAAATAAGAATCAAAATTTCTAAAAGCACTCTCATATTCACCTTTAAAATTGATGATATCATCATTTGATTTAAGAAGGGAGCTTGTATTTCCAGATTTTAACTTCACATAATCACGATTAATTTCATCGAATAATTCATCATAAAGTCTCGGGAATGCCTCCCAAATATCTTTATAATCTTCTAATTCATTTTTCGGTATTCCACCGTACATAGTTGCATAGATATCCCATTTTTCTGCTTCCTCATTAGACTCAACATAACGAGGAATATTTAAGTTGTATTCATTATCTTTAATATCTTGCAACGTTGCTATATGAGAAAATTTTTCAACTTTCTTACGTTGAATTACAGCATCAACTATTCTCTTAATATCAGAAGCTTGTAGAACATTTTTATTTCCGGCTTTTTTAAAGCCTTTTGAAGCATCAACAAATAAAACATCTGTATTATCTCTATGTTTTTTAAGAACTAAAATGATTGTAGGAATCCCAGTACCAAAGAAAATATTTGCTGGTAGTCCTATAATTGCATCAATCTTATTCTTCTCAATCAAATTTTTACGAATTGTACCTTCTTCACCACCACGGAATAGTACACCATGCGGTAATACAATTGTCATGATGCCATCTGGTTTTAAATGATATAAATCATGAAGGAGAAAAGCATAGTCAGCCTTACTTTTAGGTGCAAGTCCGTATTCTGCATACCTTGGGTCTATATCTTTATTTGCAGGATCCCATTTTTGACTATACGGTGGATTAGATACAACAGCATCAACAAATAAAGGATTATAGGTTGATACTTTATCGTTATCATCAAACCAAGGCCAATCTTCCTCAAGAGTATCACCATTTCGTGTAACAATGTTATCTGGTAAAATACCACGCATTATTAAATTCATGCGAGTCAAATTATAAGTACTTTCAATTAGCTCCTGTGCATAATATTTAATTTTATTTGTATCTTCAATATGCTTTCCAACAGATTGACCAATATTGATAAGTAATGAACCTGAACCACTTGTTGGATCGTAGATATTGATTGTTTCTTTATCTTTTAAATGTGCAGCAACCAATTCAGCCATTATTACAGAAACCTCGTGAGGAGTATAAAATTCCCCCGCTTTTTTCCCTGCACTAGAGGCAAATTGCCCTATCAAATATTCATAAATAAATCCTAATACGTCATAGTCACGTTGATTACTAGTTGGAACATCATTGATAATTTCTATGAGATTTTTTATCGCTTTTGTACGACTAACTGATGTTTCTCCAAGTTTTGAAATACCTTGTTCAAGTGTCTTAAAAATATCTGAGAAAACATTTTTATGTGAATGGTAGATATTTCTCGAAAAAGCAGATAGTGCAGTTACTACATTATCAACTGAAAAATCATTGCCTATTTCTATCCAATTAGAAAATAAGTTTTTGGGTTCAATAAAAAAACCAATATTTCTTTTAATCCAATCAACTTCTTCTTCATTTTCTTCTCTTAATTCTTCGATATCAGATTGTTCATATCCATTTTGAATTAAGAATTTATACTCTTTATCTGAAAGAAATTTATAAAAAATAAAGCCTAAAATATAATCTTTATACTCTCCCGCTTCCATCTTTCCACGTAAATTATTTGCGGACTCCCAAATTTTAGCTGCCAATTGTTGTTTATTCATATTATTCTCCTAGTTCTAGCGATTTGCGATTAATTGTATTTATTAATTTTAACATTTTTTAACACTTAAATCCTTTAATATTGACCACTAATATAAATATACCAGCTTATCCTTTAATTTCATTCTCAATTTCTCAATTCAAATGTTTGGTTCCACCTAGAATAATTCCTTTAACCACAGGGACGTTTAATATTTTCTTTGCTTTAGCAAACTAAAAAGTCAAGAGTCTCCTCCTTATATCTTTAAAATCGTTCTAATAGTTTTCATATAGATTTAAAAGGTGCCTGCCCTTAAGTACGGTAATAATGTACATAGCGGGGGACAGGCACCTTGGTCAATAAACCATCAAGTGGCATTTAATTTGTAACACTATTATTTCTGTTTACTTTTTTGATGCATGGACAATCAGCGCCAATATACTAGATGTTTACTTCTATTTTATCATAAGACAGTTCATCTTATTGGCATCATAATTGGTAAGTATGATTATGTCCCAATATGTTCATTAAAGTTGTATGCACATTAATTCAACTGAACTGAATTGATATTTTACGTTGAAATTTCTGAGAAAGCAATTTCAATACTACCGTTATTTTACAATCTCTTACATACCTCTATGTAGAGATTATAATTCGTTTCAATATACTTTGCTATCGACATACAAAGTTAGCAGTAAATTTTATACTTCATTTTAAAATGTTGAAAATTCAATTGATTACCTGATGAAATGAATTCTTAATTTCAGAATAAATAACTTCCTTTGCATATGACAAATCACTCAATTCAACCTCAATATTTTCTCCTAGTTCAATAATACTCTTGTCACTTTTTTTAGTATTAAAATATTTTACAGTAACTACAGTATTATTGATAGTATAACCGATATCATTATCTTTTCTATCTAAGGTAGGTGCGTACTTACTCTTATTTGTAGACAATGGCATCCAAGGTGTATCAAAATAATTCCCCGTCCAAAAACATTGACCTTTTTGAATAATCCAGTATTGTTTGTATAACCAGTCTTCGTCAATATTAAATTCCAGAGGCTTTTTGCCATATTTTTTCCTTTCAATATTTCTCTTTTGTGTACGATTGAAAGCGTTATTAATTGTTTTAATTGCCCAATCCCAAAAAGCACATAAATGATGATATCCAGTTGGATCTTTAACGTTTTTCCTAAAAACGAGATTATAAACAGGATGCCAATCATTGCACCCATAACACCATCGCTCAAATTCTCCAGGACTAACTTCAATTAACTTATCTTTTTCTTGACAATACAAGTTCAATATCCCACCTTCATGAATCAAAATATTCTTTTTGAATAATATCTCCAGTAAGGAATTATGTATGTATTAAATTACCTATAATCTGTCATGCAGTAATTCAAGACATAATCCCTTTAACGCATGAAAAGGCATTACACCAAAGTGAAATTTTATAAATTTTTTATTTACTTCTTCATAAAATAATTAGTCATAATCCGATTGAAATTTGTTTTTATAAGCAATAAGCAGGAATAACGAGGAAAAATTAGTATTTTTTTACAAGGGCGTTGTAAATTGTTAAAAATCACCACTAAGTCTTCTAGACTTTCGCACAGACAAACTGAGCTAGTTTGGAGATTTAAAGGAGCTCTAATATAATAAATATATATTCTTGATCACAATAGAACACCTTAATTTACATAGGGTATCAGCTGATACTTATAGCTTGATTAATAGTGATTAATTTGGCGAAACTTTCGACTTATAGGAGGAACATATTACATGTATACAAAAGCAATAATAAGCAACAGATTTATAGAGATTACACAGCAATCCTTGGCGCCCTTATATAGTAAAACGTTGTCAGGAGGTAGAAAATCAACTACAACTGGAATGTCAGAAAACTATAACACCAATAGGAAGATTAGCATTAATCGTGCACGTAGGGATATACGTCGTTTACTTGAATGCAACTTTCCAAGTCAATATGCGTTTGTCACGCTCACATTTGGAAATAAACTAGACTTTGATACGACAAATATAGATATCTGTAACAAGAAGTTTTCTGATTTTAAGAAGAGAATCGTATATTTTCTAAAGAAGAATGAATATCCTGAACTGAAATATATTGGAATTACAGAATTTCAAGACAATAGAGGAGGGGCTGTACATTACCACTTAATCTGTAATCTAACAAAAGTATCCAATGGTAGATTAGCAGATCTTTGGAAATACGGGACGGTTCATAGACAAGAGGTGAAATCAAATCCGCTTGAAAATGAGAAGATTTCAAATTATTTAAAGAAGGGTATATCTGATCCAAGGTTAGCAGGAAAGAAAAAGTATTTACGTTCTAAATCCCTAAAAAAACCTACAAAAGTAGTAATTTCAGATATTGAAAAATTAAAGAGACTACTAGACAGTACCGGAAGTGTAAATCTGAGCTTTGAAACCTATAACTCTCCACTTTATGGAGATATCAACTATCAAACTTATTATACATTAAACCCAAAGGAGATTATGAATTATGCAGAAGAGATTAAGTGATTACCCAGATATCTTAAACGTAGAAGATGTACAAGCCATTTTGGGAATTGGAAGGAAGCAGGCATACGACCTTGTGAATTCTAAATCATTCCACTCACTTAAAATAGGAAAGCGAATTAAAATTTCAAAAGTAGTCCTTGAAGACTGGATAAAAGGATGTGTAATCACCCATGAGGACTAAGTTAGTTCATTGTGGAAAAACAATATGGGTATATGACTGCAGTGCCAGCTATCCTCATAAACATTTAGACTTTGAAAAGAAAGAAAACCAATATGGTTTATTAGATATCAAACGATTAATCTATACTAACTTTATTATGGATCGTACTAATTTAGTGCAAGTAATGATGTTATCAATTAAAAGCTGTAATCTGATTACAATTAAGAATGAGATAAAAAACTTTGTAGAAAGGCTAGAGCGACTTATTAAACAAAAAGTGGATTACCTAGCAATTACTGAATTAAGGCAAAGTGAAAGCGATATTCACTTTCTATTCAACTTTGATATAGGCTATTTGCCTAAAGTAGAAGATATTCCTTGGGCTGGAGATATTTCCGTAACTTTAACTTCTGCATCTAGAATTTTAAAGGATATTACAAAGATATGTAGGAGTGTAAATTATAGTACGGCTTCCTCTACCTCTAATTTTTCATATCTATTCAAGAGCAGATTAAAAAAACCTATAATAAAACTAGATGAAGAAGCAGAGGAATATCTTAAACAGTTTGATATTATCAATCAAGGATTGAACTCAGTAACTAACATTTATGATAAAATTGGTCGCAATACAAAGATATATGAATATTTTTTAGAGACATCACATTAACGATATAGATTTTCTGTTTGCAAGGATATCCATATAATCTTAACTAAACTGTGTAAGTAAGAATTAGTATGACTCTTACTTACACAGTTTTTTTACACTCCTCGTACTATTACTGAGTTTAGGGATGTATTACCACATTTCATTCCCTCTGGTTTGCCAAAGTCAACTTCTTTATGACGATTTTCCTATGTGAATAATACACCCATTTCTACCAATGTTGATTATTTATTGTTACTAAACGTATTGCATTTATTTCTCCTGTTATTCCTATTCTCATTAAAATGCGAACGTGTTGTGAACAATTTGTGACAATATTGACCAAGTGTAGCATTTCCCCAGGTTTTCCCGGTATATAATATATATGAGAGCTTTTTTAAGAAACATGCAAACATCTGTAGATTTCTAAGACACAAGCAGGCTCTTTGAAGGTGAAAAGAAAAAGAACATCAAGAAGTAGTAAGCTCCTTATGAAACCACAAGACATACACCTACTGCCCCACAAATGTAGGAAACACACGAGACACGACGCATGCAAAGGACTACCACGCTAACAGACAGCAGGTGTTTCGTCCGAGGGGAAAGTATGCCCTTTTTTAAACAGCCCTTCCGTAACAAACTTTTAAAGAAGACGCATGTATGTAAGGTATGTATAGATAAGCATTCATACTATAGCCAAGTAAGCATACTGACTCAATACCTCGTGTTCCGCTTGTCCATATTTGCAACATACAAATATAGCCATTAACCACAATATGAGAGGTTTAGCTATGCTCATGTAATAGAGAACGCAGAGAACGCAATTAGGCATCTCCACGTATCTAGTACGCATTCTCTCTCCGTAGGACTGCAACACACCCCTATTGTCATGCTAATGCCACCATCTTATATTATAAATACTTGCGTAAAGGGTTCCTATATCCCCTTTGGGAGGTTAAATGGACAATTCTGTGTGATGTTGCAGATTTGCCTAAGGAAATGTTCGCTTCTGAATAATAAAGCTACAGCGTGCCCCTACGTGACGATTTGGCATATGCAGGTACATATCTATATGTCTTTTGATTCTTTTTCTATTTCGTTTCATTTTAATAGATTAAATAATAACAGTGGATCCTATAAGAATCCTTTACAGATAAAATAAACATTGTTTTTTAATGTTTATTATTTATTAACATAAAATCTTTTAAAATTGAATTGAACTTAAATAAAATTAATTATTAGAATTTTATCCACTTATTGCAATTAATGGTTTATAATAATAAATACGATTGCTCTTAATTAGGAGTGTTAAAAATGAAAGGGATTAAAAATTTCACAGCTAATATAAATATCATTTACTGGATTGTTACAGTGATTTTAGTTGTTACTGCAGCATTTGCTGTTTATTTCTCCCATGAATGGCTTATTAAGCATCCTTTTACTTCAATAACCACTATTATTGCATTATTTGGCTCGATTGTTACCTTAAAAGATATTTCTAATAGGTTTCAAAAATTTCTTTTAAAAGTGAAAGTCATCCTAAAAAATAGTCAAATTTCATTATCCTTTAATTCACATTTTAAAGGGGATGAGATTATTATAAGCAAGTTTGATAAGCTGAAAAAGTTACTCAAATCTTTGGGTAATGATTCTAATATTATTTATGAAAATGTTTATGAACTTTCAATCAGTATAGATGGGGTATTACTACAATGCTCATTTAGAGAATATGATAACGAAGAGATTTATTCTAATAAAGAAAAATATGGAGAAATAATCATTTTTATACCCCAATATCATGCTCCATATGTTGAAGCTACTTGCTTATTAGAAAATAAACTTCTACCTATTGTAACTGAAATTAAGTCTCAAATAGGATATTGTGATGAGCAATATACTTTTGATGTTCACTTTATGAAAAAACATCCCTTTATTGGATTATATGTTAAAGAATTAAGAGGTAAGCATAATGTATCTTTTAATTTGGATTTTATTGAAAAACCTGTTATAGATGGTCTCTCAGTAGAGAGCAGCACTAAAATATCACTAAAAAAATTGTCATTGCACACTAAAAACCTTACAAACTTAGATAGACTTATTAAAAAACACTTATTTTTGTCTGGAGGTTAAGCAATTGGGAAAGACATTTTATTTTATTGAGATGTCAAATTTTGATTTAACAGAAAATGAATTCTTCACTTCACAGCAGTTGACTCTGGATAGTACTAAAAAGGATGCTGATCCTTTAACATATTTAAAAATAGTCGATGCAAACTTTTACAAAGGATATATGAGATTAGAAGGATTACATGAATCTATAGATAAAACACCAAGGAGATTAGCTGGTGATCTTGAGTACCTTACTCAAAGTATTGTGGGTGGTGATAAACCATTCGATTGTTATTTTAATCCTGACAACAATATATTAATAATGAATACATCCAAGCATAACGTTATTGGGCTACAACGCAGGCTTATTAAAAATTTCCCTAAAACCTTTGTACCCCAACAAGGAGAATTGGACTTTAAGTACCTTTTAAATAATTTAAGTAACAGCAGAATAATTGGATCATGGTTTAATAATATACAAGGGAAAGTAAATGCTATAGGACTATTCGGTGAAAGAGTCAACTTAGACGACATTTTCAAGTATTATAATGATTTAGGAAAACTGTCAGCAATCACTGTCGAATGGTTGCTTGAAGATGTAGATCAACCATTAAACATCATGTTTACCAAAAAATTTGGAGTAGTTTTAAATTCAACATGGGATAAGAAAAATGATCTTGATTTTCTCATTAAAATTCAACCTTTATTATTTGAACCAGAAACGTCAATTTTATAAATAATGCAAAGGGAAATTGGATTGTTTAGTGACAATCCAATTTTTAACATCTACACATATACGATGCCTTGGAAAATTTCTTTGGCATTATTAAGTAAGAGTTTCTCTACTTTAACTCTTATTCAACTAAACTGCGAGTTACTTTAAATACATAATTTAACAATCTCTTTAAAGGGAATTACACCCTATTCTGGCACTTATATCGAAAAGGCTTTCCTTACTCATGGAAAGCACACTCTTGTATAAGTGATAATGTTCATAAATTATAAATAGGCTTAATTAATAGTTATAATTATATGCTTCGACCTGCCTAAAGATTCGGTCCCCAAAAATATTAATTAATTCATTAGGCAAATCCAATCTAGCAATTGTTGGACAATGGTTACCCGTATATCTAACTCGCATATTTTTATCAATGAATATTTGAGTAATTCCGGGAGAGTTAAAAAACTTTAGATCTAATGGATTAGAGGCATTAGGATTATGAAAGATAAAAAGCCCATCTTCCAAAAGCTCTGCTGAATTCGGTGTGACAATATTTATTTTAAATGGGATATCTTCATCCATCAAATCATGGTACAGTGTGAGGACTGTATTTTGCGCATAATCCTCTTTCGATGCAATTGTTGCCGACACTTTTCCTATTGTAGTTGTGCTAGAAAATATAATTGCCGAGATGTCTTTGAAAGATTCATTAAAGAATACACCCAACGGTATACTAGATTGAGAATTATTTTTTATTATGGAATCTTTCAAAGTATAACCCAAGTTTTGTTCCTCAAAATATACTCCAAATAATAATGCCAACATTCCATATATATATTCTCTACCATAGTCTACTTGAGCATAGGATGCCATTGCAATTACAAAAGGATCTTCTTTTTTAACCCAATCACATTTTTTATAGTTCTCTTTATATAGTTTTAGTCTATTTGATAGTGCATTAGAATATCTTACAATAGATTCTTTTAATTCATAGTCAAAATTTTCCTGTTCATAGGGCGGAGAAAACATATTAAGATAATTTCGTATATCTCTTGTATTTTCTTCCGCCCCATTTTTTTTTGATATTAGCTGTTGTAGCTTCAATGAGTACCTTTTGGTTGTTTTTATATAAAATAAAATCAGGACGTGATACAGACATATCTATAAAATAATCAAGCTTCTTAAATACAGCATAAAGATATATTTCCCAAAAGCTAGAATGAAATGTAGTTTGAAATTCCTTAATTATTTTATTATCTCTATCCTCAAACCCCTCGGACCAATCTTGAATAACATTTTTATGCTGTGGAAGACTATTTATTATGTTAAATTTACTATGAAGCTTAGAATCTATACCATTTCTATTTACATCAAATAAATCTACCAATTATTTCTCCTCTTTTCAATAATAACTTTATTGCTTGTAGTATCACATATGTAGAGCTTTAATAATATTAATAGCTATCAGTAAATCTATTCTAAAGATTGTATCCCTACTTGTGTTATGATTCACTCAGAAGTTTTTCAGATTAACCTTTTATTGTAGATTTATTCGCATTCTCACTAAATCCATTTAAATCAAGCATCATGAATTACACCAATCCATCGAGTAGGCATTCCTCAGCCGTAATGGTACGCTAGAGTTTCTCACACCTTTTCACCGAGCTTTTAACATTACCATCCTTTTTAATTCTAGCGCTAATCGATTTAGAGAGACCCCCTCTGAGTGTTACTCCACATTTAATTATGCGATATAATCCTTCAGCTCCAGAGGAACTGTCTAGCCTTTCAGAGAGAATGAAAATATACTGAACTGTCTATACAGTTCTTAATCTAATCAACCAATATATCATTGAATAGTAGCTCTCTCTTTAAAGAATTAGAAGGGCTTCTTTGATATTGTTCTTTTTCGTAATTAGAAAAGTTTATTTTCATGGTAGTTAAATAAAGAAAAGTTTTCCAGTTTGTTAAATTAGTCATTGTATCTATTTGCATATCCTTCAATGACTTTGAATAAAGTTAGGTGGTCCAATAAACAGATTTTAATCCAATTAATGGATACGAGGATACGCAGGAATGTGATACTGGCACTTATTATTCGGAATGTCCATCTAAGTTAATAGTGGTTCTCGAAAATAGAAAACCGTGTTTATATTTTGCTGATTCATTATTATATACTATAGATATATCATTTGAATCAAATTCTGTTGGGTCTATTGGATTATCCGCATATGGATTAAGGTATAGCGACATTCCGTCTAACAAAGATTCTTTATATTTTTTATGGGAAGTCACCTTCATTTGCCCTTTTGTATCATAATCGTTATAAGTATACGACTGGAAATAAATACTCTTTTTTTTATTTAGAGAAAGTGCTCTTACTTTTCCCATAGAAGCAACAGAACTAAATAATATTCCACTAATATAACTGTATTTCTGATTGTTAAATATTCCTATGGGGATCTGTTTCCCATTCTTTCTTTTTAATATATTCTCTGAATACTCTAGATATGGAGTACCCTCTCTGTACTCAGCTTTTACTAATCCATATAATACTCTTTGTATTGCACCTATACCTTGCAAGTAAAAAAATGGTTGTTCAAATGCTCCTACTGCTAGAATAAATGGTTTCCCTTTTACATGCTCAAGTTTAGAGTATGTTTCTATATATTTTCTAGCCTTATTGCTTATACTGCTAGCAATACGTTCTGTTGCTAAATGGACAATTTCTTCATAATTTTTATTATCAATTTTATCTTTATTTTCCAAATCAGCTAGCGCATTAATTCTTTCGTGTTCAGGTGTCCCCTCTTCTGCATGCCTAGTACTTACAGCTTCGATAACCATTTCTAACTTTTGCTTTCTTGTTTTTATAACAAAATCAGGTGAAGAATAAGAATAGTCTATTTTGAAGCCCAAATTACTGAAACAAGCATGTAGATATAGCTCCCAAAAAGAAGTATTAAATGTAGTCTGAAACTCCTTTACAAACTTGTGATCTCTATCCTTAAAACCTATTGCCCAGGAGTTTAAGACTTTTACTAAATCTGGATCTTTTGATACATTTATAAAATTTTCATGTAGCTTATCCTCATTGACCTGAATATTAAATAAATCCACGATAATCCCCTTTACAAACAATAATTATTAGCACTATATTTAATACCGCTTTTTTTCAACTTTAGTGAAATTATAGAATCTCTCCTTAAACTTACCTGCTCCTGTAGCACAAGAAGCAACTTCCTTATTCCTTTATATAGTTCATCAAGTAATCATATACTTAATTAGTTTTTCGAATATCTCTTGTCTCTTAAATGCTTCAGATTCTCCCTCTTCAAAAGCTTCTTCATCCCAACCCTGAAATACACATGATTTTGATCTACTAGCCATGGCAATCAAGTATGCAGGATGCTGATTTAGACCGCCCTCAATACCAAATGTTTTAAAATATTCCAGCCCTTTATCCTTTTGAAATGTGTACAGTTCTGTATGTGGACCGTCAACCTTAAGGGATAATTCATTTATTTCAGAAAGTATTTCTCGATTTAAAACTAATTTATCAGGAAGGTTATTAATAGCTAGGATTTTGTTTATATCCAGTCCATGTTCGTTACTGAGGTCGATAATATCTAAACCTAATTCTACTATGTTCTCTAGCAGAGCGAGGAAAATAAAAGTTGGATTAAGGTTAGTTGTATTATTTAATAAGCGGTTTACCAGACCATTAAATACAGTGCCTTGTGTCCTTTTTATTTGTTCGTAAAATTTAAACGGTAAATTTAAGCTAATGCTACAAAGTGCCTTACTTAAGATAAATGCTCTGGGTATATCGCCTAAATTAGCAAAAGAAGAAACTAGGTGCGCAGCTATTGAGTATACAAATAGCCCTGGGTTATAAAGATAGTGTTCATATTCTTTTTGCATAAGATGACCTTCTACTGCCCTTGCACCTCCTTCTAACTTACTAACTAAATCGAGTTGATAGATTATCTCTGCCCACATAGCATTTGTTTCCCAAAGTGATTCCATTGTAAAAGGAACCCTTACATAGGGCGTATCGTTATATTTAAAAGTAACAGTTAAAAGTTCTTCACCACTTGGCTTATTAAATATATCTAGATCTCCAGTAGTCTCAAAATAATATGACCAATTCTGAAAACCTGGACTAGTAGAACCACTGCTCAGCTCGTTTGCAAACTTGGTATGACTCCAGTTTTTTAAGGTATTTAAAAATTTTATAATATTATGTGCTTGAGGTTTCTCTTCATTTTTAATAATTGCTTCATTAATAATCTCACATTCATTCAATGCACTATAAATTTTAACTAGCATTTCCTGTCCAGAAAGAGTTACCAGATGATCAAAATAATGCGATGCCTCATGAACTATTAATTTAGCACTTTTAACAGTGGAAATCTCAAAATTTAAAGCATCTATTTGCTCCAAAAGAATTTTTAAATGACGTTGGGTTAAATCTCTAAAATCCATAGTTTGACTCATTATTCTATATGAAGCTTCAATTGATAAGTTTGCAAATGAATTATTATTAAATATATTAATTACCCCCGATTAAACATACCTTTTTAATTGTTCCTCTCTAAAATGAAAAATTATGTATTAGAATTTATCTTCAATTAAATTCAATTCCCTTTGATGTTTCCTTAGAACTTCAGTAAAACTATTGTGGTTTATTAGAGATACTATGTAAATAACTTAGTCACTCTTACCAGATGGTTATGTACTTTTAGAGAAGGAAGAAAAGGAATTATTAACGTGCTTAAATAACCATTAAAGCAATTCTGGCCTAAACGAAATATATTTTTAATAAGTCCATAGGACAATTCAAACGATCAACCAAATTGTAATTAAAACTAAGTTTTATAATAATTCTGTAGTTTATATACTGCTTATTTTATTTCATTTTACTCTATCAATAGCTTTATTATGTAACTCAGTAATCCGGGCCATATTAATCCTTTTACATCTCTACGAAGGTAACAATAAGCATTCTTGAACTAAACTACCCAGATAGTTTTAGTACACAATTTTACAATATCTAAATCTAGATATATTTTACCATATATTCAAATATTTAAATCATCATAACTGCCAAGTTAACAATAATACCTTGTTTTAGTGACTTCACTTGTGACTAAAGAATCTAAATTTCTGAAGCTAATTATTCTTCCTTTACTTATAGCTGATTTACTTCCTCCTTAAGTTTCTTTAAATCATTGATCAAGGAATGAAGGCTTTCCACTTTAAACTCTCCACAAACGGAACCTTCTAGCATACTCCTTACCGGTAAGTATAGAAAAAAAATCCTAATAAGCATGTTACTTTAGGGGTGGGGGCGACAAACTTTGCGATACTTTAACCTATCAAAGTAGCTACCTCCCCAAATTTTTTTATAAATTTTCTTTTGATATTAGGAGGTATTTTCAATTTTTTATCCAATTTTCCATATTTACGAGGATTAAGAAGGAATCGAGAGTATTTCCGCAAAAATATATGAAAAATCCATGTATACATTCAGTATAGCACTTGTTACCTTTGGACAATTATATCTATTGAGTATAAGCCGTGTGGCTGTATCCTGGTTTTAATTTTATAATAATAATAGAAATCAGCAGAATTCACTATAAATCATTCTAGATAGAATTCGAAGTATATTAAAGGCATAGCATGTTCAAGCCTAAATCTTAAATTGAGGAGAAAAAGAGAATGCAACAACTATCAGTAAATTTAACAATACCAATACCTTCTGATTCAGTTCTTATTTCAAAAGTAGAGCTCCAAGAGCTAAAGCAACAACAATTAAAAGGTGTTTATTGGACAATGAAAAATCTTGAAGTAAGAATTAACCGAAAACATGAATGGATCAAAGAAAACATTCTTTATCCACAAAAGTTCAAGGAAGTGCTTGATGCAGACTACGGCGGATTTGTATACTATCCAAAAACCAAAGGTCAATCATGGTCTTTTCACGCCTTGAAAATGACTGATTTTTTGGATAAAAATTTCCACCATATATTTTCTCACTTACAGTAATAAACAATTATATCATCAGAAAAAGAAATTATTCATAATACAACACTACAAAAATTGAACAAAACTTGATAAGATAAGGGTGACCTATTATCGACGACCACCCTTATCTATAAAGTGAGGGGAAAGTATGGCTAGTATACAAAAAAGAGGAAAAACTTATCAATACACAGTTAGTCGCACTATAAATGGAAAACAAAATCCCATCAGAAAAGGGGGATTCCGCACTAAAAAGGAGGCACAGATTGCAGCAGCAGAAGTTGAAGCACAATTAGCAAAGGGCATAAATCCCGTTTTAAAAAAGGTACCCTTTGATGAATACTTTAAAAACTGGATTGAGCTTTATAAGAAACCTCAGGTCAGCCCAACTACTTTGAAACATTATGAATACTCATTAGGTGCGGTCAAAGAATATTTTTTTGATACACCTATTCAAAATATCAAAAGATATGATTATCAAAAATTCTTAAATTGGTTTGGGAATAAGAGAGCAAAAGAAACTGTTGCTAAAGTACACGGACATATTAAATCATGTGTAAAAGACGCAATGGAGGAACAACTAATCCAAATTGATTTTACAAGAAAGACTCAACCAACTTGGACTGTTCAAGCAAAAAAATCGGTAGATAAACATTTGAACTATGATGAGAGTGAACAGCTATTACGAAGCATATGGAGCAAGATTGACGATGGATTAGGATATTCCTTAATACTTCTTGCACTAACCTCTGGAATGCGTTTTGGTGAGCTTGTAGGTCTAACAAGAAAGGATTTTAACTTTGCTAACAACACTATCAATATAAACAAGACTTGGGGCTACAAGAAAAACTCACCTGAAGATTTTGGCCCAACGAAAAACGAACAGTCAAATAGAATCATAAAGATGGATAGACTTACGATGAATCATTTTAAAGAATTATTTAGCATTACTCCATCGAATATTCATCAATTAGTATTCTACAGTCCAGCATCAAAATACAAAGTCCTTAGCAATACTAACGCCAATAAGTTACTAAAAAAACTGCTGATGGAGTTAAATATTGAACCGATAACTATTCATGGATTACGTCACACTCATGCAAGTGTCCTTCTCTATCAAAAGGCTTCCATTCATTATGTAAGTGAAAGATTAGGCCATAGTGATATTGAAACAACTTTAAAAGAATACACACATGTTCTAACAGAATTACGCTTGCAAGACGAGCAGGTGACAGTAGAAACTTTTGAGAGTATGATTGTGTAAATGGTGTGTAAAAAATGTATAAAACGATATAAGAACTGTCGAATACTGTCGAATACTCAAGATAAGAAAAAAAGCTTATAAACCCATTCATATCAAGGTTTATAAGCACATCTAGATTCATATATCTTAACTAAAAACATTCTAAGATACCGGTGGTCGGGGTCGAACCGACACGTCCGTGAAGACACGGGATTTTGAGTCCCGCGCGTCTGCCAATTCCGCCACACCGGCATGTTATTATAATATTATGGAGGCGGTAACCGGATTTGAACCGGTGATAGAGGTTTTGCAGACCTTTGCCTTACCACTTGGCTATACCGCCATTTATATTTAAAAATAAATATTGGAGCGGAAGACGGGATTCGAACCCGCGACCCCCACCTTGGCAAGGTGGTGTTCTACCACTGAACTACTTCCGCAAATGGCTGGGCTACTAGGATTCGAACCTAGGATACACGGGATCAAAACCCGATGCCTTACCGCTTGGCTATAGCCCAATATTTAAATTGTTTATTGATAATTATTTATGGGGCGATTGATGGGGATCGAACCCACGTGTGCCGGAGCCACAATCCGGTGCGTTAACCACTTCGCCACAACCGCCGTGAAAATAAAATGGCAGGGGTAGTAGGAATCGAACCCACATTGACGGTTTTGGAGACCGTAGTTCTACCGTTAAACTATACCCCTACTTGCTTATAAAAAAATATGGTGGAGGGGGGCAGATTCGAACTGCCGAACCCTGAGGGAGCGGATTTACAGTCCGCCGCGTTTAGCCACTTCGCTACCCCTCCATATAAAAAGTGGCGCGGGACGGAATCGAACCGCCGACACAAGGATTTTCAGTCCTTTGCTCTACCGACTGAGCTACCGAGCCAAATATAGATGGCGGTCCGGACGGGACTCGAACCCGCGACCTCCTGCGTGACAGGCAGGCATTCTAACCAACTGAACTACCGGACCATATATAATATGTTAGTGAAATGTTTTATGTACAAAACATTTATTAACAAATTTGGTTGCGGGGGCAGGATTTGAACCTACGACCTTTGGGTTATGAGCCCAACGAGCTACCAGACTGCTCCACCCCGCGGTAATATTAAAAGTTTATGGTGGAGGATGCAGGGCTCGAACCTGCGACCCCCTGCTTGTAAGGCAGGTGCTCTCCCAGCTGAGCTAATCCTCCATTATTGGTGACCCGTACGGGATTCGAACCCGTGATACCGCCGTGAAAGGGCGGTGTCTTAACCGCTTGACCAACGGGCCGTTATTTATTTTAAAATGGCGGAGAGCGAGGGATTCGAACCCTCGAGGCCGTGTAACGGCCTACACGATTTCCAATCGTGCTCCTTCGGCCACTCGGACAGCTCTCCATGGCTCCACAGGTAGGATTCGAACCTACGACCGATCGGTTAACAGCCGATTGCTCTACCACTGAGCTACTGTGGAATAATTCAAATTCGAATACCATGCCTATGTCCAAGCATAATTGCCTGTCCTATTGCAAGATTATTCGGAGCAGCTTCATTCAACATATTAATATTGCTGAATGGAGATTGCCTGGCGGCGTCCTACTCTTGCAGGGACAAAGTCCCAACTACCATCGGCGCTGAAGAGCTTAACTGCTGTGTTCGGTATGGGAACAGGTGTGACCTCTTCGCTATTACTACCAGACAATTTAAATCCAAATCATCTCTTTTGAAAATTAGTGACAATCTATATTATACTACTTTTTATTAAGAATTTCAAGCATTTTCTTAAAAAGATTATGCTTTATACCTTAAAAACTAAATAAGAGTAATGGTCAACGACAATCAAATAAGAATTTAGTTAAGTCCTCGATCGATTAGTATCCGTAAGCTCCACGTGTCACCACGCTTCCACACCGAACCTATCAACCTCATCGTCTCTGAGGGATCTTACTCACTCGAAGTGATGGGAAGTCTCATCTTGAGGGGGGCTTCATGCTTAGATGCTTTCAGCACTTATCCTTTCCACACGTAGCTACCCAGCGATGCTCCTGGCGGAACAACTGGTACACCAGCGGTGTGTCCATCCCGGTCCTCTCGTACTAAGGACAGCTCCTCTCAAACTTCCAACGCCCACGACGGATAGGGACCGAACTGTCTCACGACGTTCTGAACCCAGCTCGCGTACCGCTTTAATGGGCGAACAGCCCAACCCTTGGGACCGACTACAGCCCCAGGATGCGATGAGCCGACATCGAGGTGCCAAACCTCCCCGTCGATGTGAACTCTTGGGGGAGATAAGCCTGTTATCCCCGGGGTAGCTTTTATCCGTTGAGCGATGGCCCTTCCATGCGG